>JACDFX010000025.1 GCA_013815575.1 Rubrobacter sp. | reverse complement strand
CCCCGCCAGATGCGCCGCGGCGCTGCACCCGACGATGCCGGCCCCGATGACCACGACGCCCGCCCTATCTTCCACCGCTAAACCTCCGTCCACCCCGCCGTCGCCCCACCCGACCTAGAGAAAAACCCACCACAACCTTCTGTCAATCGGGCCTCGTTTTCGGTCTTTTTCGTTGCGTATCGCGCATATCTTTTCTCTATGCGGCACTAGTAACATACGTCCGTATACGAGTCAAGAGCACTCGCTTTTTCTTTTCTGAGACGCGTGGAGGACACCCCGTTTCACGTCAGCCCAAACTCAGGATGACGGTCTTGAACTCGGTAAAGGTCTCCATCGCGTAGCGCCCCCCGACGCGCCCGACGCCGGATAGGGACCCCGACCTCCCGCCGAAGGGAAGGTGGCTCTCCCAGTGGTTGGAGGAGGCGTTTATGTTGACCCATCCGGTTCGCACCGCTTCGGCGAAGCGTAGGCCCCGCGCCAAGTCTTGCGTAAAGACGGCGGAGAGCAGGCCGTAGGGGGAGGAGTTGATCGTCCGTATGGCCTCCCCCTCGTCGCGGATGATGGTCGCGGGGATTATCGGGCCAAAGGTCTCCTCCCTGGAGACGCGCATCCCGGCGCCGACCTTGCCCAGCACCGTCGGCCGGTAGTAGAGGTCCGTGGGGAAGCCCTTCGCGCGGGAGCCGCCGGAGATCAGTTCGGCGCCGCCCTCCAGCGCGTCGGTGATGTGCTGGTCCATCTTCCCGGCCGTCGGTTCGTTGTTGAGCGGGCCGAGCGTGGTCGTCGGGTCGAAGGGGTCGCCGAGTTTGATCTCCCGCTCTATCGCGCGCCCAAGCTTCTCCAGGTAGGCATCGTAGACCCTCTCGTGCACCAGGAAGCGCTCCCCGGCGGTGCAGCTCTGGCCCGCCCCGAGGAAGGCGGAGGTCAGGCTCTCCTCCGCGGCGGCGTCGAGGTCGGCGTCGTCCAGGATCACCACCGGCCCGTTCCCGCCCATCTCCAGAAGAAGCGCCTTACCCGCGGCGCGGGCGGCCACCTTCTGCCCGGTCTCGATGGAGCCGATAAAGCCGACCGCCTGGATGCCAGGGTTGGCCGCCACCTCGTCTCCTACCTCCGCCCCCGGGCCGCAAACCATGTTGAAGACGCCGGACGGCACCCCGGCGTCCACGATGCATTCGGCCAGCTTGACGGCACACACGGACGTCGAGGGGGCTGGCACCCAGACGACCGCGTTCCCGGAGGCCAGGGCGGGGGCGATCATCTCGGCCGGCATGGTGTAGGGCCAGTTCCAGGGGCTGATGATGCCGACCACCCCGCGCGGAACCCTGTAGAGCAGGACCCGTTTGTCGGCGTGAACGGAGGGCGGCATCGACCCTTCGAGGCGCGTGGCCTCGGCGGCGGCCATCGCAAAGTACTCGACGAGCTCGTCCACCTCGTCGTAAGCTTCGGCCTCCAGGGGCTTGCCCTGATCCAGGGTCAGGGTTCGGGCCAACTCCTCGCGACGACCCTCGATGATCCCCGCGACGCGCCCCATCGCCGCAGCCCGCTCGAAGGCCGAGAGGGCTGCCCACGAGCCCCAGGCATCGTTCGCGGCCCTTATGGCACGCCTGACGTCTTCGCGGGTGCCCTCGGGGAGGGTCCCGATCTTCTCCCCCGTGGCGGGGCTCGTCGCGTCCATGCGGGCCTCGGACTCGGAGTCGGTCCACTCTCCCGCCACGTACATGGGGTAATCCTTGGTTGCGATCATATTACGAGATTCCCTTCCGCCAGCGGTACCGAGACCGCCGCTTCCTTTACGAGGCCCGCGCACTTCTCCCCGATCATCATGCAGGTGATGCAGGGGTTGGTCCCTATCATGGTCGGAAAGACGGAGGCATCAGCAACGCGCAGACGGCCGACGCCCCGGACGCGCAGTTGCGGGTCGACCACCACGCGCGGGTCGTCCACAGCACCCATCCGGCAGGTGCCCGCGGGATGGTAGACGGTGTTCGCCGTGCGGCGCGCGTACTCGGAGATCTCCTCGTCGCTCCTGACGCCGGGGCCAGGGGCGAGCTCTCGCTTGACCCAGGGCCTCAGCGCGGGCTGCTCGGCGATGGCGCGCGCGAGCTTGACGCCTTCGGTTATGACCCGGTCGTCGTACCCGTCCAGGTCTGTGAAGTAGCGGAAGTCGATCAGGGGCGGGGCCGACGAGTCCCCGGAGCGCAGCCGCACGACGCCCTCGC
This sequence comes from Rubrobacter sp., assembly GCA_013815575.1. GTDB lineage: Bacteria > Actinomycetota > Rubrobacteria > Rubrobacterales > Rubrobacteraceae > Rubrobacter_D. The sequence goes on along the minus strand of JACDFX010000025.1, from coordinate 7,218 downwards.
TCTTCGCGCGCATCACGTTCGGGGTCAGGCAGAACGCCTGCTCGGCGGTCGGGTAGCCGAGCTGAACGGTGTTGAGGTCGAAGGCGCTGGTGCCGAAGTGGAACATCACGTCCGGCTCCCCGGCGGAGGGATCGGTGCGGGCGAAGAGCGCCGCCTCCCAGCCCTGGCGCGACATCGCCGGCACGGGCCTCGTCGACTCCCACATCACGACACCCTCGGGGTGATCCAGGAGGTGTTCCCCGACCCCCGGCAGGTCGACCAGGCTTGGAACGCCGACATCGTACAGGTGGTCTGCCGGGCCGATCCCGGAGAGCATCAGGAGCTTCGGCGTGTCGAAGGCGCCGCAGCAGACGACGACCTCGCGGCGGGCTGAGATGGTGCCCCGGTCGGTCTCGGCGCCCACAGCGTCGCCGTGGTCGTCGAGCAGGATGCGGTGCACCTTCGTATCTGTCAGGAGCGTGAGGTTCGGCGGCAGCTCGCCGATGGGATGGAGGTAGGCCACCGAGCTCGAGTGCCTGATGGCCCCGCGCGCGTTGAGCTGGAGCCATCCCACTCCCTCCCGGATCTCTTCGTCGTTGAAGCGGATGGGCGGAAAACCCGCCTGCCGGGCAGCATTTACGAAGGCCTCGCTGCAGGTGTTGCCGGGTAAGACCGTTTCGATGTTGACCCGGTCGAAGACCCTGTCGAAGTAGGGACGGGCGTCTTCGGGTCCCCACCCCGTTGCGCCGTCCCGCTCCCAGATCCTCAGGTCCGCGTCGGGGGTACGGAAGGCGATGGCCGAGTTGTGCGAGCTGCAGCCGCCGAGCATCTTCCCGCGGCTGTGGCGGATCATGCCGTTCCCGCGCTCCTGCGGCTCTATCACGTAGTCGTAGTCGAGCTCCGTGCCGAGCAGGTTGACCCAGTTCCAGAGCTCGAGTATCCGCCAATCGCCCTCGTCGGATGGCCCGGCCTCTACCAGGCACACGCCAACCTCCGGGTCCTCGGCGAGGCGGGCGGCCAGCACCGCCCCCGTCGTGCCGCCACCGAGGACGAGGTAGTCGAATGCAGCCGTGTTATTCATGGGGCTACCCCTTCGAAAGTTCGCCGGGGGTGGCAGAGACCGGTTCCGGGCTCGCCGCGCTGCGTTCCAGGGCCTGTCTCCTTGGTTCCAGGTACTCCGCCTGCGCCCCCTGCTCCTCCAAAAACGAGAGCGCGTCGGCTATCAAGGCCCGGCCTTCGTTCACGTGCGAGTCCCAGATGTCGACCTGCTCGTGCGGGTCGGTGGTCAGGTCGTACATCTCCGGCGTGTCCGTCGGCCCACCGAGGATCACAGACCGCTCCGGGGTGGTGATGGTGATCGGCATGTAGCTCGCTATGCGTCGGGGCCGGGAATCCACGGCGGTGGTCATCTCGCCTTCCGCGAAGTAGAGTGGCCAGGAGCTGACCACGAACGGTCGATGCTCGTCCTTGTTCCCGATGAGCACGTCCGCGAACGAACTCCCCTGCATCGCCTCCACGCCCGGGCGTTCGATCCCCGTCAACTCGAGGATGGTGGGCGTTAGATCCGGCGCCGTCGTCATCGCCGACCGGCGGCCCGGCTCCAACCCGGGGATGCGCGCGATCAGGGGAACCCTCGTGATCTCCTGGTACAGTGGCGACCAGCCGACCGTCAGCAACCACGACTCCCTGAGCCAAGCCGGCACGTTGGCGTTCTGCGCGATGTCTATGATCCCCGCGTCCAACGTGTTGAGCCACTCGGCTTTGCCGAAGTAGTCGTGCTCCCCGAAGTAGAAGCCGTGGTCCGAGACAAAGAAGACCAGGGTGTTGTCCGTCAGGTTCAGCGCGTCCAGCTTTGCCAGGAGACGGCCGATCCAGAAGTCGACCATCGTCACCTCGCCACAGTAAGTGGCGTGGGCCAGGTCCACGTCGTCTTCCCCGAGGCCGGCTTCATTCCACTTCGCGTAGCTCGGGTAGATCTGGCGTCCGTCGTAGCCGGGCCTGTACTTGGCGGTGTAGTACTCGGGCGCGTCCCAGGGCTCGTGCGGGTCCCAGGTGTCGACGTAAAGGAAGAACTGCTCGTCGTAGTGACGTTCCAGCCAGTTTTCGGCCTCCGTGACCGTGCGCGCGACGAGCCGGTCGGACTCAGACCTCCACGTCGAGCGGTAATCGGAGCGCTCGTGCGGCCTGGTATCGTCCCCCTGGCCCCGGATCCAGATAAAGTCGTCGAACCCCCGGTCATACCCGAACCGGTTGCGGACAAAGTACGGCGTGTCCACCACACCCATCGTCGTGTACCCGGCCGAGGACAGGAGCCCCGGCAACGTGTGGAGGGTCAACCATAGGGGCTCCCAACCCATGAAGGTGTAGGAAAAGTTCCCCGTAAGCATGTCAGCCCGGGCAGGCATTGTGGGGAAAGAAGAGATCACGTGCTGGTCGAACACGACCGACGAACGCGCGAAAGCGTCGAGGTTCGGCGTGTGTATGTCGGGGTTACCGTATGCCCCCAGATGGTCCCGGCGAAAGGTATCCGCAACGACGACCACGACGTTGGGGCGTGCTTGATCTTGCATTTTGCCTCCTGCATTGGTCCTTCTGCGCCTTAATAGACGCTATGCCAACTCTTACTAATGCAGTAAAGGCGGCGCGCGACGCCCAGCGAGGTACTGGGCGCCCTCCAGGCGCCCCTTGTTGCCAAAAGCTCCGTAAGACCACCAGAGCATGCGGCCCCGGCGATCCAATCTGTAAGGCCTGTCGGCCCAACAGAGCAGGAGCAACAAAAACCGAACAAGCTCGCGCCTGAATACCTTCGCCCAACTCTGCAGCCGACCGAAAGCGTCACCGTCCCACAGGCGAAATTCGTCACCGGAGGACGCCCACGATACGAGTGCTGTCGCGTCGTCGGTGTTGCGAACTGTGCACCAGTTGCTCATTAACCAACTTTTATCACAAAGATGATATTGTGTCAATAAGCCTTTTGGTTTGGCACGCTGTCTCCGAAAAACGTGACCGGTTGCGCCACGCGAACCGGGATGTGTTGGTGGTAGCTTGATCTGCCATTAGCCAAGATGGGTCGGAGAAGGGGTGGAGACGGCACGGATCCAGCCAGGCAAGAAGGCTACCGTTCGGGTAGAGAACTGCCCGACGGGTAACCCCGATTAACCGGATGGTCCGGGCGAGCAGCAGGACGGCTCAAGCCTCTAAAACCACCATCTTGGAAGGCTGCGGACGCAGACCGTCCCGGACTAGATCTGCAGGACTCGTTGCGGGATTCTCCCCAGACGGGCGCTGATCTCCTCGGCGGCCTCCTTGCTGAGCGCGGCGACCTCGGGCAGACGTTCCGGGGGCATACGGTACTCCGGTCCCGAGACGCTCAGGACGGTCGAACAGCGTTCCGAGGCGTCGAGGACGGGGACCGCGACGCCGTTGAATCCGGGCTCCAGCTCGCCGATGGTAAATGCCGCGCCCTCGGATCTGACGCGCTCGAGCTCGGATCGCAGTTCACCAACGCTGGTGATCGTCTGTTCGGTAACCGTTTCCAGGGGATCTTCCAGATGGAGGGTTTCGACCGGGTCTTCCATGAACGCGAGCAGCACCTTGCCGTTGGCGGTGGTGTGTGGCTCGGTTTTCCAGCCGATCCAGTCTCCGACACCGACCAGGCGCGGTCCGTTGACCTGGGAGATGTTGACGGTCTTGCCGCCCTCGAGACGGGCAAGATTGACCGTCTCCCCCGTTTCCTCCGCCAACCTTTCCATCGGCACCCTCGCCACCTCGACCATGTTCCGGCTGCTGGCCGCGGCGAGCATACCGAGGCGGACGAACTCGGGACCGAGTCGGAAGGCCTCGCTATCAGGGGCCCGCTCAAGGAAACCCCGCTTGGCAAGCGTGGCGGATAGACGGGAGGCAATACTCTTGTCGGTGCCGAGCATGCTTGCTATCTCGCCCACCCGGTACTCCCGGTCTATCTCGTCGAAGAGCAGCAAGAGCCTCAACGCACGGTCAACCGTCTTCAGCACACGGACCCCTCGGAATCGGACGAGAAGCGCACAATCCGTTGACAATACCACAACACACCCGTCTTAGAGCTTGCGTCTATTGGCTGGCAACTTCTTGCACCTGGCAACTCCACAACGGGGTAAACAGCCCTTTGTCGCTGATGAAGGAGCACGTCGCCCGCCTACTAGTACGGCCCTTTACGTGTTAACGCTGTCCGTCATCGCCAGACTCCGCAACGATGATGTCCTCGAGGCTGCGTCGTAGAAGGTGGTAGCGTTGTTGTCCCAAAAGCTCTGCCAGGTAGTCCTCCACGTTGGCTGTCGCGCGCTTGGCTACGCGGGCGTTCTTTCGTCCTCTGTCGGTCAGGTAGATGCGCTTGGCGCGCCGGTCGTCCGGGTCCGGTCGACGCTCGAGGTAGCTCTTGGCCTCTAAATCGTCTACGAGTTCGCCCATTGACTGTGCGGTAATGCCCGCGCGCGTGGCTAGGTCAGTGAGCCGTAACCCATCCTCAAGCTCAAGCTGTTCCATAGCGTTACCGTGGGATGGGCGCAGGTCATCGAAGTCGGTGCCAGACACGACGGATGCGAAGATGCGAGCCGCCAACGCGTTGTAGGCAGTGCGGAGCAGCGCGCTTGAGGGAAGGCCGTGAGGAGGGTCCGTCATCGGTAGGTTGACATATTTATTAAGGTGGCCATATAATAAGGATACCTGAACATATACCCTACTATAGCAGACAGGGAGAGTAAAGGTGACCGTGAAAGAGACAAACCCATTCGCAACGGTGATACAGATAGCGGGCGGCTATTGCCTACCGCGAAGCCTTCACGTGGTCGCCGACCTCGGCGTCGCGGACGCGCTGGACGAGACGCCCCGAAACGCCACCGGTCTCGCGGAGTCCGTGGGCGCCCAGCCCGACGCTCTCGACCGCGTACTGCGCCTCCTCGCGGCACACGGCGTATTCGAGCTGCAGGGCGACACGTTCGTTCATTCGCCCGCGTCGCGGCTGCTGCGAACCGATCACCCGCAGTCCATGCGTGCCTTCGCCCGGATGTTCGGGTTGCCGATCTTCTGGACGACCTTCGAGGAGATGGAGCATTCCGTGCGTACCGGTTTCCCGGCGGCCTCCAAGACGTTTCCCGAAGGGTTCTGGGCGTATCTTGCTCAACGTCCGGAAGAGGGGCGCGTGTTCAACGCGGCGATGGGTGCCAAGGCGCAGGGCGCGGTGGCCGGAATCCTCGCCTCCTACGACTTCTCGGGCTTCGGCCGGATCGGAGATATCGGCGGCGGTAGCGGACACCTGTTGCGTGCCGTCCTCGACACCGAGCCGGCCGCCAGAGGTGTCCTGTTCGACCTGCCGCACGTGATCGAGGAGGCAGAGAGTATGGCCTCGGAGCGATTGACACTCCAGGCTGGCGATTTCTTCCAGGATGCTCTGCCGAGCTGCGACGCGTATCTGCTCATGGAGATTATCCATGACTGGGGAGACGAAGAGTCCGTGGCCATTCTCCAGGCCATTCGACGGGCCGCCCCGGCGCACGCCAAGTTGCTGGTGATCGAGACAATCGTCCCCGACGATCCCGGCCCCGACTGGTCGAAGATGTTGGACATCCACATGCTGACGCTGCTCGGCGGTCGACAACGCAACCAGCAAGAATATGAAGCGCTCCTCACCCAGTCGGGCTTCCTGTTCCAGCGCGAGATCGACACCGGCGCAGGTATTTCGATCCTGGATACGGAGCTTAATTAGAGCTTGCGGCAACAAGTTATGGCCTACATGAAGGTCGAGTCTCCCAACGGTATCGTGTCCAGGCTTTTCGGATAAATTGTCCAGCGATGATGATCGCGTTGGAGAAGTCGATGATCTGTCCCCGGCGCGCTGCTCCAAAGTCATGCGCCATTCTAAGGCGGTAACCGTGGGCGGCATCGTTACCCCGTTAATCGAGCGGCCCGCCTGGTCCGCCAACGATGGCCGGTTATCAGGCTCACCGCCTCCTGGCTGGTGCTTTGGTCCCTGGCGTAGATGCCATCTCCTGCAAAGACTATCTCCCCGGCCAGCGGAGCTTGGGGATGACGCGCTCGCCGTAGGCCCGGATGAACTCCTCCTGGTTGCGGCCGACGTTGTGGACGTAGACCTCGTCGAAGCCGAGGTCTACGTAGTGCTGGATGTGCTCGAGATGCTCGTCGAGGTCGGCGCTGGTCAGGACGCGGTTCTCGAAGTTCTCGATGGTGACCTGCTTCGCCATCGCGGCGAAATCCTCGGGGTTGCGGATATCTCCCTTGGGGAAGGGCATTCCGCCGTTGGGCCATTCTTTTACGGCCTGCTCTTCGGCCTCTTGCTGGCCTTCGGCCCAGGAGACGTGCAATTGGATCATGCGCGGCATCGTGGACGGGTCCTTGTCCGCCCGGCGGGCGCCCTCCTCGAACTTCTCCATGAGCATCTTTATCTTCTCGTCGGCGGCGCCGACGGTGATGATCCCGTCGCAGAACTCGCCCGTCCTGCGGCTCTGGATCGGGCCAGCGGTAGCCACGTAGATCGGGGGCGGCGTATCCGGCATGGTGTATAGTCTCGCGCTCTCCAGCGTGATGTGATCACCGGCATACTTGACGACCTTGCCCGTGAAGAGCATCCTGATGACCTCGATGGACTCCATCAGGATGCGCAACCGCGTCGGTGCCTCCGGCCAGTACGCGCCGACGACGTGCTCGTTGAGGGCTTCTCCGGCACCCAGGCCCAGCCAGAAGCGTCCGGGGTACATGGCTTCGAGCGTGGCGGCGGCCTGGGCTATGATGGCGGGGTGGTAGCGGAAGCCGGGCGGCGTGACGCCGGTGCCGAAGCGGAGGTTCGTCGTCGCCCCGAGCGCGCCCATCCAGCTCCAGACGAAGGCGCTCTCCCCCTGCTCCGGCGTCCACGGGTGGAAGTGATCCGAGGCCATCACGGACGAGAACCCGGAATCCTCCGCGGTCTTGCACCACTTCAACAGGTCCGTCGGATGGAACTGCTCGAACATCGCCGCGTATCCAACGGTCCCCGTAGTCTTCACGTGGCCTCCTCTTCTTAGGCTTCTGGTATCAGGTTTCAGCCGTCAGGTTCTCTCTTAGGCGGATCATCCCACCCTCCTCCTTACAGTTTACAACCGCGGCGTTCGGGGCGATCCTTCTTCGACAAGGAAGGCTGACCGCACCCCAAACCTGATACTTCCTTAAAAATGATCCGGGACAAAGAGCATCGGGTCGCCGGTCGGAAAC
>JACDFX010000318.1 GCA_013815575.1 Rubrobacter sp. | reverse complement strand
ATCGTCTCTGGCCTGACGGCCGGGGCCGTTAAGGGCTAACCTGGAAACCAACCGTCAGAGGGAGAAGCTCTGGGCCAGGGACATCGAGCCCGGCCGTAGGCTGCACTCCAGCTTCCTGGCGACGGACGCCGCGGTTCGCAAGGACAGCCGCGGCGCCCCCTACCTCTCCCTGAAGCTGGTGGACCGGACGGGCTCCGTCGACGCCCGCATGTGGGGCCGCCTCCCGGAGGATCTGGTCCAGCAGATCCCCGACCCCGCCTACGTGGACGTGGAGGGCCAGGCCCAGGAATATCGCGGCACGCTTCAGGTCAAGCTGGACCGCCTGAGGGTCATGCGCCGGGACGAGGTGGCCGAAGAGGACTACCTGCCCGCCACCGAACAGGACCGCCGGGCACTTGCCGCCGAGCTTGAGGAGGCCGGGCGGACGCTGGAGAACGAAGACCTCCGCCAACTCTTCGGGCTCATGGTCTCGGACGAAGAGTTCTGGGAGGCGTTCTGCGAGGCGCCCGCGGCCAAGGCGATGCACCACGCCAGGATCGGCGGCCTGTTGGAGCACTCCGTCGGCTGCCTCCGAGTCGCTCGCTCCCTCGCAGAGATCTACCCCGTTGACCGCGACCTCTTGTTTTTCGGGGCGATCTTCCACGACGTCGGCAAGGTCCGCGAGCTCTCCTGGGATTCCGGGGGCTTCGCCTACACCACCGAGGGGCGCCTCCTGGGCCACGTGGTTATCGGGGAGCGCCTCGTCCTCTCCTACATAAGGATGTTGCCGGCGTTCCCGGAGGAGCTGCGCCTGAGGCTCTCGCACGTCATGATCTCGCACCAGGGTGAAACCGAGTACGGCTCCCCCGAACGCCCGAAGACCCTGGAAGCCCTGCTCGTCCACCTCATAGACAACCTCGACGCCAGGGCCGCGATGTACCTCGAGTCTACGACCAACGTCAGCCCCGGCGGATGGAGCCACCACGAGAACCCACTGAGACGCGCCCTCTACGTTCCGGAGTAGCGTGCTGACGCGCTGAAATCAGCGCTTGCGGCGGTCCTCCTTGTCATCGTCGTCATCGTCGGCGGCTGAGGTGATCTCGTCTTTAAAGTCGTCCACGGCGCGGCGGGCTTCGGTGACGAAGCGGCCGACGTCCCTGGCCATCTTCGGGAGAGAACCGGGCCCGAAGATGATCAGGAAGATCAGGGCGATAAAAACTATCTCGCTGCCGCCTACTCCTAACATGGGTCTAATACTAACCCGCGGAGACCTTTGAGACAATCGGAGTGGGGCTCTTCGGGGCAGCGTATATACTCACACCATGTTATTTATAGCAAGGATTTATCGATGATCTCCTGGAGTGCTGCCCGCACGATCGCGGTGACGCTCGCCTCCCGCTCCGAGAAGGCGCCCGCGGCCGATTTTGACTACCCCGGCGCCGTCGAGGAGACGCTGATGCCCCTCTCACGCTTTACCGGCATAGAGCTGCCGCGCGGGCCCGCCTCGGGACGCCAGCTCCTGGTGGCCGACCGGGCGGAGTGGATAGACTTCAACATCGAAGGCTTCGGTGCGCTTATGGAGCCCGTTCTCGAACGCGCGACCGCGGGCGCCGGGAACGTCACGTGGGCCCTCGGCGGGGCCACGCTCACGGCGCAGATGGGCCTGCTGCTCGGGTTCCTCTCTTCGAGGGTGCTCGGCCAGTACGACACGGGGCCGCTGCTCTCCAAAAATGCGGCGGGGGGGCCTGGGAAGGTCTTCTTTCTGGACGGGAACATCGTTGCGGCGGCTGGCAGGCTCGGGGTCCCGCTTGACGGGTTGCGGCTCTGGATCGTGCTTCACGAGATGACCCACGCCCTGCAGTTCGAGGGCTACCCCTGGTTGCGGGGCCACCTCGGCGGCCTCCTCGAGAACCTGGTCGGCCCGCTGGCGGAGCGTCTCGGCCCCCGCGAGACCGTCCGCCGGCTCTCCGCCAACCTCAAGACCGGCGCCCGCTCCATGGAGCTGGTGATGAGCCCGGAGCAGCGCGTCTCGTTCGACAGGATGCAGGCCGCGATGTCCGTTATAGAAGGCTACTCGGACTTCGTGATGCACAACGTCGGCAAGGGCCTCGTCCCGCACTACGAGCACCTGAAAGAGAGAATGTCCAGAAGCCGGGCCCACCGCCCGCCCTTTGAAACGGCCGTCTTCCGCATTACGGGCCTCGACGTTAAGCTCGAGCAGTACCGCCTCGGCGAACGGTTCGCGGACGCCGTGGCCCGCCGGCAGGGGATGGAGGGCCTCAACCGCGTCTGGGAGGGACCTGAGAACCTCCCGGACCTTGCCGAGGTGAGGGACCCCGGCCTCTGGATGTCCAGGATGGACGGCGCCTAGTGGAAGGGCACGGCGGGGACCCCGTCTCCCTGGGCTACCAGTTCGCCCGCGAGGATGACGCCCGCGCCGCCGCCTCCGACCTCGACCGGCGCTTCGACGCCTCGGAGCTAACGGGCCTGCGCATCTACCGCGTCCGCTGGAACAACGATTTCATCGTCGAAGCCGCCTTCCCCCAAAACACCCCCGAAACCCGCCTCGAAGACGCCAGGGCGCTGCTCGGCGAGTCCGGCTCCCCCGTCCACCCCGACGACCTTACGGACTACAAACGGGCCACACAAGAAGGTGGAGGACTACCCGGATGGGTCCGACGCCTGTTCGGGAGCTAGTCGGTAAGCTTCGGATGCGCTTTTAGCACGGCGCTTCGCGGGGTGCTAATCGATCTTTTGTTCGAGGCGCGTGATCTGCTCCCTGAGCTGTTGTATCTCGTGCTCCAGGTATTTTTCCCTGCCGCGTACGCGGGTGTAGCCGGATTCCAGGAGGGGGCCGATGTGTCTTACGGCTCGAACGGTGTTTCGCCCTAGAAACCGGAACGAGGAGCCTACGCCGCCGACGGCGGACTGTCCGGCGGAGCGTGCCGTGGGGGTCGCAGCGAAGGCGCCAACGGCGAAGCCGCAGGCCGCGCCGACGGCCGTACCGAAGAAAAACTTTGTCGTCCCTTCGCCCAAAAAGATCCTCCCGGATTACGACGGCGCCAGTTTAGCACAGCGGTTCGACGGCAAACCCCGGGCCTACCGTCACGGGTATACTCTACGCCGTATGTTGGAGACGGGGAAGCGGGAGAGGCTCAGGAGCCTGCCGGCGGTTGACGCGGTGCTGCGAGACCCGGCCGGGGCCGCGCTCGCGGATGGCCACGGCCGCGCCGCGGCGACCTCGGCCATCCGCGGGGCGCTGGAGGACCTCCGGCGTAGAATCTCCGCCGGTGAGGAACCCGCGGTCTCCGAAAACACTATTGTTGCGCTCGCCTCTCGAATCCTCTCGGGCAGGGGCCTGCGCAGGATCGTCAACGCCACCGGCGTCGTCCTGCACACGAACCTGGGCCGATCCGTCCTGTCCGAACGGGCCGTGTCAGCCGTCGTGGAGGCGGCGACCCGTTTTTCCAACCTGGAGTACGACGTGGCGGCGGGCGGGAGAGGGTCCCGCTACGACCGGGCGGTGCCGCTTCTGAGGGAGCTTACCGGGGCGGAGGACGCGCTCGTCGTGAACAACTGCGCGGGGGCCACGCTGCTGGCCCTGGCCGCAGTGGTTGGGGAAGGGGAG
>JACDFX010000317.1 GCA_013815575.1 Rubrobacter sp. | reverse complement strand
GCACAGGCGCCGCACGAGGCCAACCTGGTCGACATACAGGCCAAGTACGCCGACGTGGTATCCGTCGAGGACGCCCTCTCCTACCTGGAGAGCGTCGGAGAAAAGGCGAAGTAGATAGAACCAGAGATCGAAGGGAGAGCGGTGGAGAGTTGGAGCCCGTTACTACACGGAACCGAAGGTCTGCAACGCCTCCTTCTGGCGGTGGAGTCCCCGCTCCGCGCTTCCGTCGGGCCCCGTAACGGGGATGGTTAGGGAGGACGGGTTGACGCCGCCGGAGACCGACGCCACGTCCATCATCGCGGCGGCGTTCGGGCCGCTCGCGGGGAAGCGGCTACTCGATGTCGGTTGCGGCTCCGGCGCCCTCGCGCGTTTGTTATCGGACCGGGGGGCGCGCGTTGTCGGGGTGGACCCAAACGCGGAAGTGTTGGCGCTTGCGCGCAAGGCGGTTCCAACGGGTACGTTTCACCAGGCCGGCGCGGAGGCGTTACCGTTCGCGGATGGTTCTTTTGACGGCGCGATCTTCCTCAACTCCCTCCACCACGTCCCGGAGCGGGCCATGCGCCGGGCCCTCGAAGAGGCGGCCCGCGTCGTGCAGCCGGCGAGGCCAATCGTCGTCGTGGAGCCCCTCGCCGAGGGCTCCTTTTTCTCCGCGTTGTGCCCGGTGGAGGACGAGACGGACGTTCGCACCGCCGCGCAGGAGACCCTCCGTTGGGCTCTTCAGGGCGGAGCGTTCGAGCAGCTCAGACGGGTCGACTACAATCGGCTCGAGCACTTCGAAGGCCTGGATCAGTTCCTCTCCCGCGTCGTAGCCGTGGACCCGGCGCGCGCGGCGGTGGCAGCTGAGCGTCGCACTGAAGTCGAAGCCGCCTTCCAGCACCACGCACAGGTCGCCGCGGACGGCCGTATGACCCTGGAGCAACCCATGCGCGCCCACGTCCTGAGGGCCAATGCTTGAAGCCTTTTAGTATCGGCCCACTAGCAGGCCGCCGTCCACGACGACGACCTGGCCTGTGAGGTAGCGGGCGGCGTCGGAGGCGAGGAAGAGGATCACGTCGGCTATGTCCTCCGGCTCGCCGACCCTGCCCATCGGTATGAACTCGGCGGCCTCTTCCAGCCCCTCGGGGCCGAGCGAGTGCTTTTTGGAGAGCGCCTGGGCGGTTCGGATGTAGCCCGGGGCGATGCCGTTGACCTTTATCCCGTCGCGGGCGAGCTCCACGGCGAGGCCGCGCACGAGGCCGACTATGCCAGCCTTGGCGGCCGAGTACTGGACGTGCTCGTCCCACCCGTAAGCGACGCCCATGATGGAGGAGACGGCGATCATGCTCCCTCTGCCAGCCTCCCGCATGGCAGGCGCCGCCGCCCGGCAGACCCGCATGACGCCCTTGAGGTCGATCTCGTGGGTGCGGTCCCACTTCTCGTCGGTGAGCTCGGCGAGGGGCACCCTGTGGGCGATACCGGCGTTCGCCACCACGCAACCGAGCGGCCCGTGGCGCCCCTCGACCTCGGAGACCACCTGCTCGACCTCTTCGGTGCTCGTGACGTCGAGGTGGTGGTACTCGGCCTCGCCGCCTCGGGCCGTGATCTCCGAGGCCACCCTCCGTCCTTCGTCGTCGAGCACGTCGGTGACGATGACCCGGTAGCCGGCTTCAGCGAAAGCGCGGGCCGTGGCGGCGCCGATGCCTATGCCGGAGCCGGTGATCAGGACGGTCTCTCTCCCCGAGTTCTCCATACGAACCTCGCTCCTTCGAATCCCTAAGCGGAATCTACTCCGGATCTCACAGCATCACGTCCCCGGAGTTGGGGCCGAGCGTCTGCCCCACGTAGAGCGCGGCCCCGTCGGAAGCTAGAAAGGAGACCGTCTCGGCGACCTCCCAGGGCTCGCCGAAGCGTCCCAGGGGTAGCTCCGCGGCCTTGTTCCGGCGCCACTCCTCGGAGAGGCCGAGGACGAGATCCGTGCTGATCGGGCCCGGGGCCACCGCGTTCACCCTGACCCCCTGCGCCGAGACCTCGCGGGCGAGCGACTTGGTGAGGCCGATGATGCCGGCCTTCGCCGCGCTGTAGTGGCAGAGCTCGACGCCCCCGATCTGCCCGAGTTGCGAGGCGACGTTGACGATCACGCCCCGGCCGCTTGACAGCATCTCCGGCAGCACGGCGCCCGTACACAGAAACGTCCCGCGCAGGTGGACGCCGATCATGCGGTCGAAGTCTTCCACGGTGAGTTCCACGAAAGGCTTCTGCTGGCCGTAGCCGGCGTTGTTTACCAGGATCTCGACCGGCCCGAACGCCTCCCGCGCAGCCTCCACGATCCCCCGCACGGCCTCCGGGTCCGAGACGTCACCGGGGGCGACCGTCGCCTCCCCCCCGGATTCTCGTATCCCGGCGACCACCTCCTCGGCGCCCGCGGCCCTAAGGTCGTTGACGACGACGCGTTCCCCGTCTCTCGCCAGCTTCTCGGCGACGGCGCGGCCTATACCGCCGCCCGCGCCGGTGACCAGGGCGACCCGGGAACCTCTGGACACGTCGAGACCCCCTTTGTTAGGTGGCCCTGGCGACCGTGGAATCCGCCTCCGTCACCTCGGCCTCGAGCGGGTCCTTCACGTCTCGGGTGCCAAGCATGAGGAAGCCAGAGATGAACGTCGCGATAGAGCCGGCGAGGAAGGCGGTAAGCACCACGCTCAACCCCAGGCCGGTGAACAGGCTGAACAGGGCCGACCCGACGATCGCACCCGCAGGTCCCATGGCGTTGACGAACGAGGACCCCGTTCCGCGCACCCGGGTCGGGAACGACTCGCCCATGAAGAACAGGAGCGCCGCGTAGGGCCCGATTATGAAGAACAGGCCGACGGTGTACATCGTCAGCACGAAGGCGGTCGAATCGGGCCCGAACAGCATCAAGGTGTAGGCCAGAGACGAAATCAGCCAGCCGCCGGCGATGGTCAGGCGGCGCCCGATGCGGTCCCCGACGAACCCGTGGCAGAGGTAGCCGATGTAGGCCGCCGCGTTGGAGATGACGAGTATGATCAGCGAGCTCGAGAACTCCACCCCCTTGCCCTCCGTGAGCACGGTGGTGCCGAGGACGGCGAAAACCTGGATGCCGACCCAATTGCAGAGCATCGCCAGGCTGATAAAGATCGTGTGCTTCCTGAGGTCGGGCTCGAAGAGCTGCTTGAAGGTCGACTCTTCCGAGTGGTGGACGTCTATGTCGAAGCCCCGCCCGAACGCGACGGCCTCTTCGTGACGACCGTTCTTCTCCAGCTTCTTGACGTACTTCATGGCCTCGAACTTCGGGGATTCCCGAAGCTTGATGGCAAACACGGCGATCACGATCGCCGGGAAGGTGGCGACCAGAAAGGTGTTGCGCCACCCGATGGCGGGCAACAAGATCGCCGACAACGCGGCCCCGAGCAACACCCCGATCGGCCAGCCGCCCTGCACCAGGCTGTAGATGAAACCCCGCCGCGGGTGGTTGCCGTACATCTCGTTGAGGTACGTCGCGTTTACCGCCTGCTCGGAGTAGCCGAGGCCGGAGAAGGTCCGCACCACAGTCATGTAGGCCCCGGCGAAGCTCGTGGGCGCCAGGGCCGTGAGGCCGGAGCTGAGGGCCGCGC
>JACDFX010000024.1 GCA_013815575.1 Rubrobacter sp. | reverse complement strand
TCCCGGATCAGGGCGCGTCTCAAGGGTTGAGCGACGTTGTTGGAGTCTATGTCGCTGCTGATGCAGCCGGCGAGCATGGGCCAGAACGTAAAGAAGTTCTCCCGGGAGATGACCATGACCCCGACGTCGTCGCGGCCCCGGGTTATCCTGCACAGGCTCTTGGCCGCCGTGTAGCCGGCGAAGCCGCCGCCCAAGATGAGGATGCGGTTTGGGAAATCCCGGTAGGGCGCCCGCTCCCACGGCTCGTATCGGTGGCCGTTGCCGGAGAAGATCAGTCTCCGCAGAGCCTCCGCCGCGACTGCCCCGCCCACCGCCGTGAGCGCCCCTTTTGCGAACCGGTTCAACCCATGCCTCCCTCGTACGAGAACCAACCCCCGATATACTAATGCGCCTCTCACGTGAATGGAAACGCAGCCCCAGCCTTGACGGGACGCCCTCCCTGATCTACGTTCCCTCCTCATGAACCTGGATAAACACACCCGGTCCCTGGTAGACCACCTCGCCGCCGCCTCCGACCTTGACTCAGCGGCGGCGGTCCTCAACTGGGACCAGCAGACGTACATGCCCCCGGGCGGCATCACGGCAAGGGCAGAGGCCCTCGCCACCCTGAGCCGCCTCTCGCACGAGATCACCGCCTCCAACGATACCGCCCGCCTGCTGGACGCCGCCGGGGACCCGGAGCCGGGCTCGGACGCCGAGGCCGTGGTCCGCGTCGCCCGCCGAGACCACGAACGCGCCACGAAGCTCCCCTCCCGGCTGGTCGTCGAGACCTCGCGCGCTACCACCCTCGCGGAGCCGGCCTGGAGACAGGCGCGCGCCGATAACGACTTCGACTCCCTAGTCCCCCACCTGCAGAAGATCCTGGACCTCCAGCGGGAGACGGCGGAGCACCTCGGCTACAGGGACCACGCCTACGACGCCCTCCTCGACCGCTACGAACCCGGCGCCACGAAGTCCCGGCTCGAACCCATGTTCGAAGACCTCAAACGCGGCACGGCGAACGTGGTGCGCGCGGTCTCCACCGCGGACGACCGCACGGCCCCGCTCCACGGCGCGTTTGACGAGGGCAAGCAGGAAACCTTCGGCAAATCCATCGCCTCGGCGTTCGGCTACGATTGGGGCCGTGGCCGGCAGGACCGGGCGCCGCACCCGTTCTGCATAAACTTCGGCGGGCCTGGAGACGTGCGCGTTACGACCCGCTTCGACCCCAACCGCCTCTCCCCCGCCCTCTTCGCCACCCTCCACGAGGCCGGCCACGCGCTCTACGAGCAGGGCGTGGACCCCGCGTACAGCCGCTCGCCGCTCGCCGGCGGCGTCTCACTGGGTATCCACGAGTCGCAGTCGCGCCTGTGGGAGAACGTGGTTGGCAGGTCCCGGCCTTTCTGGGACCACTTCTACCCGCGGCTGCGGGACGCCTTCCCCGAGGCCTTCGGAGGGACCTCCCCAGAAGACTTCTACCGGGCGATCAACGCAGCATCGCCGTCGGAGATCCGGGTGGAGGCCGACGAGCTGACTTACAACCTGCACGTCGTCCTGCGCTTCGAGCTAGAGGTCGCCCTGGTGGAGGGCAGCCTGGCCGTCACGGACCTCCCTGATGCCTGGAACGCGAAGATGGAGGAGCACCTCGGGATCACCCCTAAAGACAACGCCCGCGGCGTCCTTCAGGATGACCACTGGGCCATCGGCTTTTTCGGCTACTTCCCGACCTACACCCTTGGCAACGTCCTCTCGGTGCAACTCTTCGAGGCGGCGTTAAAGGGGCACCCGGAGATCCCGACCGAGATGGAACGTGGCGAGTTCGCCACGCTTCTCACCTGGCTGCGCGAGAACGTCCACCGCCACGGCAAGAAGCACGACCCCGAAGCCCTCGTCGAAAACGCCACCGGCCGCCCCCCGGACACGGCCCCGTACCTCCGCTATCTGGAGGAGAAATTCGGTGAGTTATACGACCTGTAGCCACCGACTTTCCGCCTGACGTTCGACGCGTGGGCGGGCTCGAAACCCGCCCCTGGAAACCTCGAACCTATGCCTGGGACATATGTGCCGACCAAACTTGGCAGGTGTTGGGCCCATGCCGCGGCTCCGGTTCCTCTTGCGCGTGCCGTCGCGGTGAACGCGGGCTCCGGCGCCGCTCAGCCGGGACCGGGGCCCGCTGGCTGCCTGACGGTGACGTTGAGGCGGTTCCAGGCGTTGATCAGGACGATATCGATGATCAGGGCCGCGAGCGCCGGCTCGTCGTAGTGGCGGGCGGCCTCGTCCCAGGTCTCGTCCGGCACCGGGTCCGCCCGGTCGCTGAGCCGGGTGGCGGCCTCGGCCAGCGCCAACGCGGCGCGTTCGGCGTCGGTGAAGTAGGGCGCCTCGCGCCAGGCCGCCACCGCGAAGATCCGCTCGTCCGTCTCGCCCGCCTCCTTGAGCTCGCGGGAGTGCATCTCGACGCAGAAGCTGCAGCCGTTGATCTGGCTCGCGCGCAGGTGGATGAGGTAAACCGTCTGCGACGGCACGCCAGACGTTCTCGCGGACTTCGCCAGGGCGATAAGTGCCTGCAGGGCTTCGGGGACGACCATCGCCGGGTTGGTCATCCGTGCCTGGATGGCTGCTGTCTGCATGTTCGCTCTCCTTCAGGGGTCTAGGGGTCTCTTCGCCGAGCCGGGATGCCGAACACCCGGCTTTCGATCCGGATCTCTTCGTCACATGGCCATCCTCCTCGTCACATCGGCCGGGTTTCGTTCGTCACTACTACAATGACGTAACGCGACGGGGGAACGTGACCGATGGGCGAACGCGACTTGCTGGTGGAGCGGTTCGAAGGGCACCGCACCCGCCTGAAAGCCGTGGCTTACCGAATGCTCGGCTCACCGAGCGAGGCCGACGACGCCGTTCAGGAAGCCTGGCTGCGGCTCGGCCGCTCCGACACCGGCGGCGTCGAGAACCTGGGCGGGTGGCTGACGACGGTCGTCTCCCGGGTGTGCCTGGACATGCTGCGCTCGCGCACCTCGAGGCGCGAGAAATCCCTTGAGGAGCCCCTGGGCGAGACTCTAGGCGCGCGCGTGCCCGACCCGATCGTGGGCCGCACGGACGAAGGCGACCCCGAGCACGAAGCGCTGCTGGCCGACTCGGTCGGTCTCGCGCTGCTCGTGGTGCTCGAAACGCTCTCCCCCGCAGAGCGTCTCGCGTTTGTGCTGCACGACATGTTCGCCGTGCCCTTCGACGAGATCGCCCCCGTCGTGGGGCGCTCCCCGACCGCGGCAAGGCAGCTCGCCAGCCGCGCGCGCCGCCGGGTGCGAGGAGCGGCCACTGCTCCCGACGCCGATCTCGGCCGCCAGCGGGAGGTCGTCGACGCCTTCCTCGCCGCCTCGCGCGGCGGCGACTTCGAAGCGCTCCTGGCGGTGCTCGACCCGGAGGTCGTGCTCCGGGCCGACTACGGTGCCGGAGGAGCGTCGAAGGTGGTCCGGGGTGCGCGCGCCGTGGCCGCGCAGGCGCTCACCTTCTCGCGGTTTGCCCCCTTCGCGCAACCGGCGCTGGTGAACGGGGCCGCGGGGGTCGTCACGGCCCCGGGGGGAGAGCCGCTTGCGGTCATGGGCTTCACGGTCGCGCGCGGGAAGATCGTCGAGATCGACATCCTCGCCGACCCGGAACGCCTCCGACGGCTCGACCTTTCGGCGGTCCTCGGCGACTGACGCCCGGCGCCCCGCTGCCAGCCGGCAACGAGGTTCCCTCCTGTAGGTGGATGGGCCGAAGACGCCGACCTTTGCCCCGTCCAGCTTACGGCTGAAAGCCGCCGATAGGCGACGTGCCGAGAGCCTCCGAATGAGGCGTGCTGACTAGCCCAAAACCCACGTGTCCTTGGAGCTTCCGCCAGCGCTGGAGTTGACGACGCGGGTGCCTGGGCGGGCGACGCGGGTGAGGCCGCCGGGCATGACGTGGTCGAGCGCCGGGAGCACGAAGGCCCGCAGGTCCACGAACGCCTCCTCCGGTTCACCTTCCCCGTCGTGGGTGAGGTGGGTCGAGAAGTCCAGGCACTCCTGGGCCACGAAGCTCGCGGGGTTTTCCTTTACCCGACGGATAGTCGCGTCGAGGTCTTCGCGGCTGGCCTCCGGCCCGATCAGCATCCCCTGGGCACCGTAGCCCTCGCGGGGTTTGAGGACGAGCTCGGGCAGGCGGTCGAGAACCTCCGCGCGAGTGTCTGGCTCGACGAGCGAGTAGGTCGGGGCATTCTGCAGGATGGGTCTCTCGCCGAGGTAGCGTTCGATCATGTCCGGCACGAACGGGAAGACAGCCTTGTCGTCGGCCACCCCGGCCCCGAAGGCGTTGACGAAGCCTATCTTCCCGTTCAGGTAGACCTCTTTCATCTCGGGCAGGTCGGTGTCGACGTAGTCCTCGTCGAAGCGGCGGTACATCGCGTCCAGTCGGCGGCCGTCCGGGCGGGTTCGGACCTCGCCGTCGCGCACGAAGCAGTCCGAGAGGGTGAGCAGCGGGAGGCCGCAGGAGCGTGAGATCCGCTCGTGCTCGAAAAACGCGGAATCTCTCTCCCCCCGCGTAACGACCGCCACGTTAGGCTCGTCCACGCCGGGCGGGGCGGCGGATAGCAGCGTCTCCCGCAGCCTGGAGTAGTACGTGAAGATCCCCGCGACCCGGTAGCCCTCGAAGAGCTCTGGCAGTACCTCCATCCCGATACGGCGAACAACGTCCGAGTAGGCGATGCCGCTCGGCACGCGGGCGTTGTCTTCAAGAACGACGTACTCGCCGGGCTTGACGTGGACGACGTCCGGGCCGTAGACGTGGACGGGCGCCTCGCCGGGGAAGGCGTGGGGCTTGTAGAAGACGCTGTCGCGGAGGACCTCGTCCGGGACGACGTCCTGGCCGCCGCCGTAGACCTCGCGCAGCCAGGCGTTGATGGCCCGTCCGCGCTGGAGGAGCCCGGCTGAGAGGGTCCGCCAGTGGTCGGGGGGTATGATCCGGGGCACCCAATCCACCGGGAAGATCCTGCCCGTGTCGTCCGGGTCGTCTGGCAATACGAAGGTGGCACCCTCTTCTCGCAGCCTCTCGTTGGCGCGCGAGATCCTCCCGGTGAACTTCCCGTCTTTCATGGCATCCAGGGCGTCGAGCAGGGGCCCGTAGTGCGTCCGCACCGAACCGTCTCCGTCGAAGACCTCGTTAAAGAAGGCGGGCTTCAGGCTGGGCGCTTCCGTTCCGGTCCCGGTCGGGGCCGATTCGTCGTGGCTCACCTCGGGGCTCCGTCCGTGGGTTGGGTTCTCTCCTCAAGAATCACGGCGCCAGAATACGCCACCCGCCGCGAACATGAAATGGGCCGCCGGTACAAAATTCCGGGAGGCGTCGGGTCAATCCCCGTGCGCCTCGGGGTTCTCGCGGTCGAGGCTGCGCTTGGCGAAGACGTTTACCACGTAGAGAACCACGCCTATCCCTATCAGCAAGGCCGCGAGCCCGAAGACCTGGATGTCGCTGATCGCTGCGTAGATTAGGAGCGCGCTCGAGACCACTATGCCTAGGATGGGTAACACGCTCGGGGTGGTGAAGTGCTCGTGGTCCACCCGGTCGCGGCGCAACACAAGGACGGAGATATTGACGACGACGAACGCCGAGAGGAGCAGCACGACGGTCGTACTGGAGAGGGTATCGAGGGCGTCCGGGTTCCTGCCCACCGTGATGAGCAGCGCGAGGGCCACCAGGGAGGTGAAGAGGATGGCGATCCAGGGCGTGCGCCGGTTCGGGTGGACCGTGGAGAAGATCCTGGGCAGCACACCCTGGTCACCCATCCCGTAGACGACGCGGGAGGCCATGATCAGGTTGATAAGCGCCCCGTTGGAGACCGCGAGCAGCGCGATGGCGGCGAAGAGGGTGGTTGGTATCGGGAGCGTCCCCCGCTCGACGACCTCGAGCAGCGGGCCGTCAGACCCCGCGAGGGCAGCCGTCGGGACCACCATCGAGGCGGTAAAGGTGACGAGAAGGTAGATGATGCCGGCGGCCAGCAGCCCGCCGAAGATGGCGAACGGGTAGGACCGGCTCGGCCCCTGCACCTCCTCGGCCACGTTCACGGAGTCGTCGAAGCCGATGAGGGCGTAGAACGAGAGGACCGTACCGGCCAGAATCGCCGGCAGCACCGCCGAGCCCTCCTTGAACTCGAAGGCCCGCCCCGGGTCGCCCGTGCCGGAGCCTAGCGCGACCACCCCGATAAGGACGATCAGGAGCAGCCCGAAGAGCTCCACGCAAGTCAGCACCACGTTGATCCTGACCGACTCGGCGATGCCGTAGAAGTTGATGAAGGACACGAGCGCCAGGAAGACCACCGCCGAGAGCAGCGTCGGCACGTTGATGAACTGGCTCAGGTAGTCGCCGGAGAACGCGAGCGTGAGCACGCAGGCCGAGGTGATGCTGGAGGCGGCCACCGCGAACGCCACGATAAAGCTGACGAATGGGTTCCGAAAGGCGTTGTGGGCGTACGTGGCCGACCCACCCGCCCGCGGGTACTTGGTCACCAACTCCACGTAGGAGGCGGCGGTAAAAATGGCGAGCACGAAGGCAGCAAGGAAGGCCGCCCAGATGGCCCCGCCGACGACCGCCCCCACCTCGCCGACGAGCGCGTAGATGCCGGCCCCCACTATGTCCCCGATCACGAAGAACAGGAGCAACACCCGTCCTATCCCTCGCTTTAGGGGCGGATGCCCGCCCTGACCCTCCCTGGCCTCTGATGCTTCCATGCACCCTCCTCCCCGCCGCCACGTGGACGACTTAAACGTCTGTTGAGCCCATGTTACCGGAATTACACGCTTGGTTCCCAGTTTTGACCGTGGGAACTCAAGTGACCTGGAGTAAGCTCGGTTGGGAGCGAAGGGAGAAGAACCATGGACGTACGGCTTGATCTGGTAGGCATCGCCAGCTCCGCGTCCTCAGCAACCAGTGCACCGGCGCCGCCATCTACCAGGGCGACCCGGCCAACGACTCGGCCTGCACCCGCGGCTCCGACGAGGACGTAGTGGTCCACGCAGCCGAACTGCAGGTGTTTAGCAAGTATAGAGCGGAGAGGGGGGCGGCATGTGCCACCCCCTCTCCGAGGCATCAGCTGCCTGAAACCTACAAGAGGCTCGCCAGCCTCTTGACACCCTCTTCGATCTGCTCGGGTGTGACGGCGCAGAAGGGCAGCCGCACGAAGCGGTCGCCCGGTACGGCCTCGCCGTCGTCGGGGTCAGCGAAAAAGGCGGCTCCGGGCGTAAGCACGAGGCCTGCGTCTTTTCCGCGGCCGACGAGGTTCTCCGTGTTGGCATCCTCCGGGAGCATCACGCTGACGAAGAAGCCGCCGCCGGGGATAAAGGCCTGGGCATCCGGCAACTCGCGGCGGACGGCGTCGGACATGGTCCTCCAGCGGGGAGTGTACAGCTCCTTGAGGCGGTCGATGTTCGGCTGCAACCTGCCGCGGCGCAGGAACTCGGCGACGGCGGCCTGGGTCGGGAGGACCGGGGCGAGGTAGGTGTCCTCGCCGAGGGCCGTCGCGGCGTCTATCAGGGCCTCGGGGGCGATCATGAACCCAACCCGGATGCCGGGGGAGAGCAGCTTGGAGAACGAACTCATCGTGATGACCCGCGAGGCGTCGATCTCGCGCAAGAGCGGCAGGTCCTCGCCCTCGTAGCGCAGCTTGCGGTACGGGATATCCTCTATGACCCAGAAGTCGTGCTCGACGGCGAGCTCGACGATCCGGCGCCGCTTCGCCAGCGAAAGCGTCGCCCCGGCAGGGTTCTGGAAGTCAGGCACGAGGTACAAAAACGCGGGGACCTCGCGGGCGAGGGCGGCCTCCAGCCGGTCCACGCTGATCCCATCCTCCTCCAGCGGGATGCCTATGGCCCGCGCCCCCCGACGACGGAACGTCTTGATCGCACGGTCGTAGCTCGGCTGCTCGGTAAAGACCGCAGCCCCCGGCCGCGCGAGGTACGAGGCCACCAGGTCCTGCAGCTGCAAGGAGCCGTTCCCAACCAGGATCTCCGCCTCGGAGACCCCGTACTCTTCGGCGAGCTCCCGCCGCAGCGGCGCGTACCCCCGCTGCTGCCCGTACTGCAAAACGGTCGCCGCGTCCCCGCGCACCGCCGCGTCGAGGCACTCTCCAAGCTCTTCGGTCGGGAAAGCCTCCGGCGGCGGCACGCCGCGGGTGAACACGATTTTCTCGGCCATAGTGTCGGTCATCTGGCTGCCCTCTCGTGTACGTGTGCGAAAAGATCAATCGTAGCCGCTAACCGGCGGCTTGTACAACCCGCGACCATCAACCGCAGATCCAAAAGCCCCGGTCGCAACGCCCCGAAGCCGATTGAGATACTCGCACCGCCCGCGCTTTCATACGCCGGCCAGGTTCCAATCCTCGCCCGGCCTCTCGACCGGGCGCAACGGTGCGGCTGCCAGAGGC
The DNA here is from genome assembly GCA_013815575.1 of Rubrobacter sp. Classification (GTDB taxonomy): domain Bacteria; phylum Actinomycetota; class Rubrobacteria; order Rubrobacterales; family Rubrobacteraceae; genus Rubrobacter_D. Next base: position 1,072 of record JACDFX010000024.1, on the reverse strand, counting down.
AACCCAGAGGAGGCAAGTAACGCGCACGATTACTCGATAGGTTTTATCTCCAGTTGCTTACAAATTTCTCGGGCTGTCGTGTTCTTGATCTCCACGTGACGCGGTACCGGCACTCGTTTTCTGTTCTCCGGATTGACGTAAAGAGTATGCCGCGTGCCTTCGCGCAACAATTCGCAACCCTGTTGCTTCAGATGCTTGACAAGTTGCCGACGCTTCAAATTGCGATGTTCAGGGGCTCGCGCATGCTTCCCGCGACGCCCGCCGAGTCTTCGCGCCGGGATTCGATCACCAATTTCAAAGCCTCTCTGAGGTTCTCCCGCGCCTCTTCGAGGGTCTCACCCTGTGTCACCGCTTCCGGGACCTCGATGCACTGCGCCATCCACCATCCATCCTCTATCTGACGAAACTCCGCAGTAAATTCGGCCATATCACCTCCTCGAGTCGTCTCCGAATTGTACCTATCACAACGCTCCAAATGACACCTGCCTTTCGACCAGGTGTAATTCGGCACCGATAATAAGCTCACCCGTTTCCGCCAAAATTCCATCCCTTGCCCGACTCGAAAGTTGGGCACAACGCCTCGTTGAGGAGGACCCGCGGCTTGTAGTTCCAATCCTCGCCCGGCCCGAAGGCCGGGTGGAACCGTGCCATTGTAAACCGGAGTATGAGTAGCAGTCGCGCAGGATCTTACGCCAACGCCCGGAGGGCATTTTCATTTATCGGGCTTCGGATACCCCCGTGTGGTGCTCCGGGCGCTACCCATTCATGGTACGTGGGTAGCGTCGGAGCCGGTCGGCGGCGGGAACTCATGCACGTCCGGTTCTTCGGGGTCCCGCAGGGGGCGTAGGCCACTTCCCGTCACGGACTCGTCTAGGGTGAGGTGGTGAAATCATCGGTCCTGGCTCCGCGCAGGCGTCGACGATTCGCTCACCACTCTGTTTCGAGACCCGGGACGAGCACGACCTTGCCGCTGGCCTTGCCCGAGACGAGAAGCCCGAGCGCCTCTGACGCCTTCTCCAACGGCATCCGGCGTGCGACGTGCGCCTTGAACTTCCCTTCGGCGAGAAGTGAG
>JACDFX010000316.1 GCA_013815575.1 Rubrobacter sp. | reverse complement strand
GGATACGCCGCCATGCCGTCGGGGTCTCCGGGCACTACACCCCCGGAGGAGAGCTGGGAGCCGGAAGGGGAGATGATCCGGTACTGGAAGTCCTCCGGCAGCGAGATGAGCCCGCCCGGATCCTCAACCAGGTCACCGTAACCGGGTGAACTGCTCGCCTGCGCCCCGGCGCTGCCGGCGCCCTTGGCGCCCATCGCCAGCGCCGCCGCGCCGAGGCCCCCGATGCCAAGAAAACCGCGCCTGCTGACGCGCCTGTCCCAGTTGCCGTTGATGCTCAAGGTGTGTCCTCTCTTGTGGTCGAAACTTCACAGACGTGTATAACAGCGTAGCCCCGCGTTGTTGTTACAAGAGCGTAAACTTCGGGTAAAACCCGCGCCTTGGGCACGGCGGCATACAAAAAATACAAAAAGGGCGGCGCCGGATTCCCGGCCCCGCCCTACGGTTTCCGGCCCGGCCTGGCTAGGCGCTCGGGCCGTTCCCGAAGTTGTTGCTTCTGTTGCCCTCGCGCTTCTCGAATGGGCCGTAGATGGCGTAGGTAACGGCGTTACCGCCCGGAGGGCCTTCGAGGCCGCTGCCACGCTCACCCTGCTGGTTCACGTAGAGCGTCTGGCCGTCGGGGTCAAAGCAGGCGCCGCAGAACTCGGTGTCGTTCGAGCCGGTCTGGGCGAAGTTGTAGATCTCGCCGCTCTGCGTTACGCCGCGGATGAACTGCTCGCCGGGGCTATCCTCGCACAGGAAGATGTCCTGGGTCTGCGGAACGATCGTGACGTTGTCCGGGTTCTCGAGCTGGTTGCGATCCGTCGAGATGTAGATCAAGGTGAGCGTCTCGCGGCCCGGATCGTACTCCCACACCTGCCCGAGGTTCTGCGGGCCCCCCTCCGTGCAGTCGAAGTAGATCTTCGCGCCCTGTCCGACGCCCGAGACCCAGATGCCCTCCTGGCGGTCGAAGTACGCGGCGCCGTTGTCCTGGGCCTGGATGCGGGTCGGGGTGAAGTTGGGGACCCGGTCCCGGCGATTGTCCGTATCGTCGTCGTGGTCGGGCTCGGGGACCGGCACCCACTCGACCGGGAAGGGTACGCCGACCGTAACGACGGCATCGGCGTTGAAGTGGGGTTGGCCTTCTATCGCCAGCGCCTCCAGCGGCCCCGTCGTCTCGGCGAGATTGCCGGACTGGCCGACCCGCTGGTCAGGAGTGTAGCGGTAGAGGCTGGATCCGATGGTGCCGCGGATAGGATCGGGTGAGACGCGCCGGTCCTCGGTCTGATAGAGGATGCCCGATCGCCACGCGGTGGCCTCATGCACGAAGCGACCGGCGGCCAGGATCGGCACGGCCTTGACCGGGCCGTCGCTCATAGCGTCGATCTCGAAGTTGTAACCGTGCTTTTTGCCGGTCGCGCTACGGTTGACGACCTCTTCACAGGTGATCCACTTCTTGAATGGCGTCTCGCCGCCGGCGCAGTTGGTGTCCGTGCCGCCGAGGATGTTGAAGCTGTCTGTCACCTCGTAGGTGTAGAGCTGCTGGCCGTCGGCGTTCTCCCCGGCCTTGTTGCGCTCGACGACGAGCTTGGTGCATCCCGCGATGTAGGTCGGATCCTCGTCGTAGCGGAACTGCGGCGGCACCGTGACGGGGATCTCGCCGGCGCGACGCCGGTTCTCGTGGTTGCGGATGAGGATCGTCGTGTCCCCCGTGGGGTTGACACCACCTCCGGCATCGGGGTAGGCGCCCATCGCGTCGAAGATGCCGGGGGTGGGATTGCCGTCACGCTGGGGGTCGCCCTGGCGCGAGATGGTCTGGAAGTTGAACTCAGCCGGCAGGCTGAGGGTGTTCTCTCCGTCGGTCTTCAAGACGAGCGGGCCGTAGCCCGTTACGCGTGGCATCTCCTGGCCCAGCGCCGCCCGCGCTCCCAGAGATTGCAGCGGCCCGTTGCCGAGCATGAGCGCCGCCGCGCTCATCCCTCCTATGCCTAGAAAAGCCTTGCGGCTCAACCGGCCCGGTTTGCCCTGTATGCTCAAGCTTCCTCCTCTGATGCGAGTGATTCCTTCTACCTTCCAACGACCAGCAGAAGTATAAGGATGGGGAAATGCCCGTAGGTTAATTGCCCGAAAACTTCTCGTTAAATGCGGGCCACTCCACAAACGCCGGCAGATGCCCCGAAAAGATGGCTGGAGCCGCCGGGTGGCGGCCCGGTATCTCTAATGTTGCTAGGCCAGCGGAACGCCGAGGCGGTCGAAGGCTGCGGCTTCGAGGTTGCTCATGCGGTGTCTGCCGGTGGCCTCGGCGAGTTCACCGGAGATGAGGGTCGCGAACCCATCCGGCGGGGCGGCGGACATCCGCGCCTGGCAGGTGACACTCTGGTAGCGGAACGGACCCCGGATGGCTGGGGTGGTGCAGCAGGTAATATGACCATCCTTGTCGAACGCTCGTAACTTTTTCGCGAATTCCGATCCGCCGGTCTGGGCCGTCCGCCAGCTTCTATCTGTGCCCCCCGTCCAGGTGCTCGTCCAGGAACGCGGCTATTTTCGGATAGGCGTCGAGACGGTTCTTTAGCTTGGCGAGGCCGTGGCCCTCGTCCTCGTAGAGCAGGTACTCGACCCTGCCGCCGTTGGCGCGGACTTTATCCACGATCTGCTCCGCCTCGCCGACCGGCACCCTGGGGTCGTTCTTGCCGTGGACGACCATGAGCGGGGCCGTGATCCTGTCGGCCTTTTGGATGGGGCTTATGGACTGCAGAAACTCGCGGTCGTTCTCCAGGGAGCCGTACTCCGGCTCGCGCAGCCCCCGGCGGTAGGAGCCGGTGTTCTCTAGAAAAGAGACGAGGTTGGCGATCCCGACGATGTCCACCCCCGCGCTCCACAGGTCCGGGTACTCCGTGAGCGCCGCGAGCACCATGAACCCGCCGTAGGAGCCACCCATGACCGCTATCCTCTCGTGCCCCCTCTCCCGCAGCCAGTACGCTGCGTGCGCGAGGTCTTTTACAGAGTCCATCCTGAGCCTCACGTCGTCGAGGTGCGTGAAGGCCTTGCCGTAGCCGGTAGAGCCGCGCACGTTCGGGGAGAAGACCGCGTAGTCGCGTCCGAGCAAGTACTGCGTCACAGGGGCGAAGGCTGGCCGCGACTGGCTCTCCGGGCCGCCGTGGACGTTGACGACGACGGGCGCGCCCCTCTCCTCCGGTTCGTAGAAGACGGCGGATATCTCCCGCCCGTCGAAGGTGGGGTAGCGCACGAGTTCGGGCCGGCGGAAGCCGTTCGTGGGTATCCCCGCCGTGGAGGAACGGGTCAGGCGTTTCGCCTCTCCGTCGGAGAGTTCCAGGGTCCACACGTCCGGGTTGCGCGCGGGGCCGACGAGGGTGAAGGCGAGCCTCTTGCCTTCCGGGGAGAAGGCGAGGCCGCCGACGACGCCCCGCGGGACGTCCGGGTCGGGCATCCGTCGGCCGCGGCCGTTGAAGAGCAGGAGGTCCGAGTAGCCCCCGACGTTGCGGGTCACCGCGAGGAGACGGCCGTCCCGGGAGAGCTCGACCTCCTCGACGTCGTGGTCGTCTGGCGTCAGGTCCTCCAACTCCAGCGTGTACAGGTCCAGGCGGGCGAGCCTGACGAAGTCCCCGTCCCGGTCCGTCGCCAGGTACAGGGA
>JACDFX010000315.1 GCA_013815575.1 Rubrobacter sp. | reverse complement strand
GGCCTCGACGCTCCAGACGCCGTTCGTACTGGTGAGCGATGAGGTCGGGCTCGGGGTGGTGCCGGAGGGTGAGGCGGTTCGGGCCTTCAGGGACGCTTTGGGCCTCGTCAACCAGAGGGCGGCGGCTGCTGCGGTGGAGGTACACCTGTGCGTCGCGGGCGTCGGGATCAGGATCAAGTAATTGCGCCCTCTACTCTCGTTCTTTACCGTCTACCCCGTCTCCGGCTACTCCCTCAATGACGCGGCCCGCGCCTCCCACCTCCTGCCGCTGGTCGGGCTCTTTACGGGGGCGGCGGGCGCCTTGCTGTTGCTGCTCGCGTTCGCCCTGCCGCCCTCCGTGGCCGCTGTCCTGGCCCTCGGGGGCGCGCTGCTCTCGGCCGGCTTTCACCACGCCGACGGGGTCCTGGACGTGGGGGACGCTCTGATGGTTCACGGGGACTCCGCGAGGCGCAGGGCCGTACTGAAAGACGCCAGGGTCGGGATCGGGGGCCTCGGCGCCCTGTTTCTCGTCTACGCCCCCGCCGTCGCCGCGCTGGCCGCGCTGGCGGAGGTCTCACCCCTGCGCGCCGCATCCGCCCTGATCGCGGGCGAAGTCGCCTCCCGATCCGCCATGCTCCTGATGATGGCTTTCGGCCGGCCCGCCGAGACGACCTCTTCTTCCACGCCCTTCGTAAGCGCGATATCCGGTCCCCGCAGAACCGCTGCCACAGCCCTCGCCCTGCTGGCGCCGCTTCCCTTCCTGCTGCCGGCGGGCGCGGCGGGCGTCTTCGGAGCCGTATGCGCGCCCCTGATCGCCGCCCTCGGGCTACACGTCTCGCGCCGGGCCTTCGGGGGCATCGGCGGCGATTCGGTCGGGGCAACGGGCGAACTAACCCGGATGGTCTTACTGGTCGTCGTCTCCACAACGACGTAGCCCCGACTCCCAAGAGCCGGGGCTACGTCCCACGAGCCGACCGCTAGAAGCGAGGCCGAAGGCCGGTGCTTGCTGGAAGCCGCGGCGGGCGGGGTGCTAGCTTGCCAGGTCGTCGCCCGGCTGCATGACGTGGACCGTGACGTCCGGGGCTATCTCGTCGAGGTGCTCCCTGAGCTTCTCCGGGGTGCCGGTGAAGAACGGGAGGACATCCGGGCTGTAGTGGATCGGGACGACATGTTGGACGCCGAGGAGGCGGGCGGCGTGGGCGGCCTCGAAGGGGCCCATCACCAGCCGGTCGCCGATGGGGAGCAGGGCGAGGTCCGGGTGATACAGCTGCCCGATAAGCTGCATGTCCCCGAAGACGGAGGTGTCGCCCGCGTGGTAGAGGCGGAAGCCGCTCTCGAACTCAATCACGTACCCCATCGGCTCGCCGCCGTAGATCAGGGACCCGTCCTCCGTCTGGATGCTGGAGGAGTGAAAGGCGTTGGTGGCCGTGACCTTGATGCCCCCGATCTCGGCCGTCCCGCCCTTCTGGATGGGCTGGCCGTTCTCCACGCCCTGTCCCTGCAGGTAGGAGAAGATCTCGAAGTTCGACACCACGGCAGCACCCGTCTGCTGCGCGATGGGCACGGTGTCTCCCAGATGGTCGAAGTGACCGTGGGTCACCAGTATGGTGTCGACGCTCCCGGCCTCCTTTAGATCCTCGGGCGTCGTCGGGTTATCGGTCAGAAACGGGTCTATGAGGATCTGCTCGCCGCCGGCCGTTACGATCCTGAAAGCCGAGTGGCCTAGGTAGTTGATCCTGGTTCCGCCAAGCATCTGTTCCACGATTCTCCTCCATGTGTCCTGTTGCCAACGCGGGCGTCTGGTCCCCGGAACGTATACCCCATCCAGTATGCTCGAAAACGGTTCGGCCGTCGGACCCCCTGAAAGTCTTCGGGATGGCCCTGCTTATCGCCGGTGGCCAATTACGAGAAACAAGGAGTTGGGCGGCGGGAGATTATTCGTCTGGCCTACAGGTTTCCCCTGGAGCCTGGAACCTGTAATCTGAAGCCTTCATGGGCTATTTACCTATAGAGGACCACGGGGTCATCGGCAACCTGCACACGGCGGCGCTCGTCGGGATGGACGGGACCATCGACTGGCTGTGCTTGCCGGCTTTCGACTCCCCGAGCGTGTTCTGCTCTATCCTCGACGACGAGAAGGGCGGACACTTCCGGCTCAGGCCCGTGGAGTACGAGCGCAGCCAGCAACTCTACCTGCCTGACTCGAACGTGCTGCTGACGAGGTTCCTCTCGCGGCAGGGAATGGCGGAGGTGATCGACTTCATGCCGATCCTCTCCCGACCGGGGGACCGCCCCCGGCTGGTGCGCCACGTCAGGACCGTGCGCGGGTCTATGGAATTCGAGGTGGAGTGCCGGCCCGCTTTCGACTACGCCCGCGGCGGCCACCACCTCTCAACCACCAAGTCGGGCGCCGTCTTCGCCTCCGCGAGCGCGTCGTACTCGTCTCTGGGGCTCTCCTCGAGCGTGCCGCTTGAGAAGGGGCCCAAGGACGCCGCCCGGGCCCGGTTCAGGCTGGCCGAGGGCGGGCGGGCCACGTTCGTGCTCTCTGAGGTCGAGGAGGGGGAGGGGCCCGGGCCCGTATTCGGGCGGGAAGAGTTCGAGGAGAGCCTGCACGCGACGCTCGGGTACTGGCGGCGTTGGATCTCGGGCAGCACCTACTCCGGGCGCTGGCGCGAGTCTGTCCACCGCTCCGCCCTCGTCCTGAAGCTGATGGTCTACGACCCGACCGGCGCCCTCGTCGCCGCCCCGACGATGGGATTGCCAGAGAGGATCGGCGGTGGCCGCAACTGGGACTACCGCTACGCGTGGCTCAGGGACTCGGCCTTCACGCTCTACGCCCTCATCTCCATCGGCTTCGACCAGGAGGCGAGCCGCTTTATGGGCTGGCTCCGCGACCGCTGCGCCGCGGACGTCGACGGCCTCCTCCAACCCCTCTACGGCATCGACGGCCGCGCGAAAATAGAGGAAGAGGAACTGCACCACCTCTCGGGGTACATGGGCTCCAGCCCGGTGCGCCTCGGCAACGCGGCCTACGACCAGCTCCAGCTCGATCTGTATGGGGCGATCCTGGACGCCGCCTACCTCTACAACAAGCACGGCGCCCCCCTCGACTACGACCTCTGGAAGAACCTCCGCCGCATCCTCGACTGGCTCGGGGAGAACTGGCACCTGCCCGACGAGGGTATCTGGGAGGTCCGCGGCGGACGGCGGCACTTCGTCTCGTCCAAGGTGATGAGCTGGGTGGCGCTGGAGCGGGCGGTCAGGATCTCGCGCCAGCGCGGCCTGCCCTCGGGGAACGGGGGGGAGGGACGCTGGGTGGCCGAGCGCGACAAGATCTACGAGGAGATCATGGAGAAGGGCTGGAATGCCGAAAGGGGCAGCTTCGTCCAGCACTACGGGGGCGACGCCCTGGACGCCTCGCTCCTGCTCATGCCGCTCGTAAAGTTCGTGGGGCCAACGGACCCGCGCTGGCTCGCCACGCTCGACAGCATCCAGGAGGAACTCACCTACGACACCCTGGTCGACCGTTACAAGACCGATGAGGCCGCCCCCGACGGCCTGGTGGGTGACGAGGGCAGCTTCAGCCTCTGCTCGTTCTGGTTCGTGGAGTGCCTCACCCAGGCTGGCCGGCTCGACGAGGCCCGCCTCGCCCTG
>JACDFX010000314.1 GCA_013815575.1 Rubrobacter sp. | reverse complement strand
GGTGAAACCCAGTTCCGTCGGACCCGCTTTCCTAGGGAGGGACCTAAATCCTCCGCGGTAAAGGTTATTGTCGTCGAAGGAGCATGGTCGTCTTTTGTCGTTGGCCAGTACGGAATCCGACCTCTGGGATGTGACTGGTCCCCAGCTGGGCTAGAGATTACACCGGACGTTTACGACGGTGCAGGGCGCGCCCCCCAACCGCTCACGCTACCGTTGGCCAAGGCACTGCGCTAACCGGCTACATCCAGGTTGAGCCGTGACCTCCGCTTTCACCGGCAGCTCTTTGGTCAGGGCGTCCTGGATGTAGGGAAACCTGGCTGCTCCAGCTCCTCACGGTGCTCTCTCTGAGACTACAGCCTGGGAAACGTCTGCTATCCCAACCCCGAAGTGAACCGCAACGCCACCGACCGCCTTCTTCAAAGCTTAGGGATCCTCCGCCTTATTCCGGCCTACCGTGAGGCCGCGGGCCGCCGAATCACGGCCTTTTTCGGAGGGTTTTGGAAGACCCGAGGGTGGGGCCAAGCCCGAGTGACCGCCGGTTGCGCCGGGTTTCATGGTAGCTATAATGATAGATAGTGGGCGATTGGGTAGGTAATTGAGTGCAAGCGATCACGGGTTACCACAAGGGCACCCGTTGGTGCCCGTAGAGCGTCGACGGCGCATAGCGCGGCTCGTCGAGGCGAATGGTAGCGTGACGGTGGCGGCGCTTGAGGAAGAGTTCGGGATCTCGCCGATGACGGCGAGGAGAGATCTGGTGGCCTTGGAGCGCGAGGGACGAGTCCAGAGAACGCACGGAGGGGCGGTCCTCTCGGGTTTCGCGGCACATGAGGACTCGTTCCAGCGTCGGCTGGGAGAGCAGGTGGCAGCCAAGGGGAGGCTGGCCCGGGCCGCCGCCGGGCTCGCCGAGCCGGGCGAGACGATCTTCATAGATTCTTCGACATCAGCCTACTATGCCGCCAAGAGGATTCTCGAGGAAGGCTTGCGAGTCACCCTATTGACCAACTCCGTGCCGGTGATGGAGCTGTTCACTGCCAGCCGGGCGACGAACGTCGAGCTTGTGGGAATGGGAGGATCCTTGAGGAGGCTGACGCTCTCCTTTGTGGGCCCGCACACCGTGCGGACGGTGGGGGCGCACTTCGCGGACAAGGTCTTCTTCAGCGTGAAGGGTTTGATGGACAGCGGTTATCTGAGCGATCCCGATCCGTTGGAGGCCGAGGTCAAGCGCGCCATGATCGAGCAGTCCCAGGAGCCGGTACTTCTCGCGGACGGCACGAAGTTCGAGCAGCGGGGTCTAAGCCTCATAACTCACGTCCGCGAGGTTGCGTATGTACTGGCGGCCGATGCCCCCGAGGACAGGATGGTGGCCCTGGCCGAGGGCGGTGCCGAGGTGCGGAGTGTTTAGGGGCCGCTATGGCCTACCCGATGGAGCGATGGCCACAAAGCCCTCGTCTCCCAGCTTCGAGCAGGCGGGGGTCTTCGAGACCCCACGGTCGAGAGAAGGGTAACGGTATGCCGCAGTTCGGAGCGCACGCGTTCATCTGGGCGGGAGAGTGGACGTCCGAGGGGGCCGAGAAGGTGATCCGCGGCGCCTCCGAGGCGGGGCTGGATTTTGTAGAGATTCCTCTGTTGCACCCCGAGAGCATGGACGTCTTCGGGACGAGGGAGTTGCTGGACAGATACGGGATCGGGTGCACCTGCTCGCTGGGATTACCCGAGTCGGCGCACCTTCCCTTCGCCCCCGACGAGGCGGAAAGGTTTCTGCGAACGGCGGTGGACGTCACGGCAGCGCTCGGGTCAGACGCGCTTTCCGGGGCGATCTACACCCATTTGGGCACCTTGACCCGCAAGCCACCCACCGAGGAGGAACTCGCGACGGTGGCGCGGGTGATCAAAAGCGTAGCGCGTTACGCGGCGGAACGGGACGTCTCGCTTGGCATAGAGGCCATCAACCGCTACGAGACCTACCTGATCAACCTTTCCTCGCAAGCAGAAGAGATGCTGGGCCGGATCGACGAGGCCAACGTGTTCGTTCATCTGGACACCTACCACATGAACATCGAAGAGAAGGGCTTCTACGAGCCAATAGTCGCCGCCGGGAACAGGATGCGGTACATCCATCTCTCGGAATCCGACCGGGGAAGGCCCGGTACGGGCAACGTGCACTGGGACGACGTTTTCCGGGGTCTAGAGGCCGTAGAGTACGACGGACGGCTGGTGATGGAGTCCTTCGCGGCGGTCAACGCGGACATCATAGGCGCCACGGCCCTGTGGCGGGACGTGGTCGGCGATCCGCAGGCCTTGATAACCGATGGGCTGACCTTTTTGCGTGACAAAGCAGCCGAGCACGGTCTCCTCGATGGCCCGGCCGATCCTCCTCGGGGTGGTCGGTAGTGGCCACGCAAACCGCATTCCTGGCAATAGATCTGGGGGCGGAGAGTGGGCGCGCCGTGCTTGGGCGTTTCGACGGCGAAAGGATAACCCTCGAGGAGGCGCACCGCTTTGCGAACGTGCCCGTCCGGCTGCCGGACGGTCTGCACTGGGACGTGTTGCGGATCGTTAAAGAGGCCAAGGACGGAATCGCCAAGGCGCTCAGGAACGGCGGGCGGATCGAAAGCCTCGGGGTCGACTCCTGGGGCGTGGACTTCGCCCTCCTGGACCGTGACGGCTGCCTGATAGCCAACCCCTACCACTACCGCGACCCCCGGACCGAAGGCATGGAGGAAAGGGCCTTCGACCGAATGCCCAAGGAGGAGATATACGGGACGACGGGCGTCCAGTCCTTGCCGATAAACACCCTCTACCAGCTTCTGTCGATGGAGGGCTCGTCCCTGCTCCAGGCGGCGCGAACTCTGCTTATGGTCCCCGACCTGATCGGTTACTGGCTTACCGGTGAGAAATTCTGTGAGTTCACCATCGCCAGCACCACCCAGCTCTGCGACGCGCGTTCCGGCGGTTGGGCCCGTGACGTTTTGGAGAAGATGCGCCTTCCCGGCCACATCTTTGGCGAAATCGTCGCGCCGGGTACCCAACTCGGTACCCTGCTGCCGGAGGTCGCCGAGGAGACCGGAGCTACGGGACGATTGCCCGTTACGGCTGTTGCCTCCCACGACACTGCCTCCGCCGTGGTCGCCGTCCCCGCCGAAAGCGAGAATTTCGCGTACATCTCGAGCGGCACCTGGTCCCTGGTAGGCGTGGAACTGCCGAAACCCGCTATTGCGCCTGAGGGGATGCACGCCAACTTTACCAACGAGGGAGGCTTCGGCGGCACGACACGATTCCTGAAGAACGTCATGGGTCTCTGGCTGCTGCAGGAATGCCGGCGAACCTGGGCCCGCGAAGGGCGCGAGTACTCCTATGAAGAACTGACCCGCCTCGCGCGGGCGGCGCCGACCGGCGGTCCCCTGCTGGACCCGGATCATCTCTCCTTTCTCGCCCCGGGGGATATGCCCGGGCGAATCCGCCGTTTCTGCCGATCAACGCGCCAGAGTCTGCCACAGGAGCCGGGGGAGGTGGCAAGGTGCGTGCTCGAAAGCCTGGCGCTCAAATACCGGTGGGTGTTGGAGCGGGCCGAGGAGATAACCGGTCGGCGGGCCGAGATTGTCCACGTGGTGGGGGGCGGGGTGAAAAACACCCTCCTG
>JACDFX010000313.1 GCA_013815575.1 Rubrobacter sp. | reverse complement strand
AGACGACGGGCCGGGCCGGACGGTGGCAGGAGCGAACGGCTCCGGGGCCGCGTCCGGGCCGTCGGAGTTCGGGGATGACGGGACGATCCGCAGCGAGGCCGAGGTGTTCGAGATCATGCGCGATTTCGGCCCGTTTGGCCAGAACAAGGAGACTTAGGCCTTTAGCACCGGGGTGCCGTCCGCGGCGGCTCTCGAAAAGCGGTCTCCCGGGCAGGTGGCCCGGTCGGTCCCGGAGTGCGGAGGGACGTGGTTGGGCCGGGCGGGTCGTTTACAATAGTGGGGCTCGTAGACCTCGACTTAGGAGTTGTGGGTGGCGAAAAGACAGAACGTCAACAAGATGATGGCCCAGGTCCAGCAGATGCAGGAGCAGATGCGGGTTGCCCAAGAGGAGCTTGCCAAGGAGACCGTCTCCGCGAGCGCCGGTGGCGGCGCGGTCAAGGCGACGATGACCGGCGGAATGGAGCTCGTCTCCATCGAGATCGCCCCGGAGGTCGTCGACCCCGAAGACGTCGAGATGCTCCAGGACATGGTTATGGCGGTCGTAAACGAGGCGATGACCTCCTCCCAGGAGCTCGCCAACAAGAAGCTCGGCGGGGTGACCGGGGGCCTCGGGGATCTCGGGTTGAACCTGCCGGGGATGTAGGGGCTCTTTGGCGGCCTACGCCCGGCCCGTAGAACGGCTTATAACAGAGCTCTCAAAGCTCCCCTCCATAGGTCCCCGTAGCGCGCAGAGGATCGCGTTCCACATCATCCGGGGCAAGAAGGACGACGCCATAGGGCTCGCCGAGGCCCTCAAGGAGGTGAAGGAGCGGATCAAGCCGTGCAGCCGCTGCTTCAACCTCACCGAGGTCGAGGAGTGCGAGATCTGCCGCGACGCCCGCCGGGACCGGACCGCGATCTGCGTCGTCGAAGACCCCTACGATATCGGCCCGCTCGAACGCACGGCCGAGTACCGTGGCCTCTACCACGTTCTCGGCGGCTCGCTCTCGCCCCTTGACGGCGTCGAGCCGGAAGACCTCCGCATCGCGGAACTCGTAGAGAGGGTGCGAAACGAGGGCACGAAAGAACTGGTAATCGCCACCAACCCGAACACCACCGGCGAGGCCACGGCCCTGTTCATCGCGGCCGAGGTGAATGACCTGCCGGTGCGGGTAACGGCCCTCGCCAGCGGCCTCCCGGTCGGCGGGGACCTGGAGTACGCGGACGAGGTAACGCTTGGCCGCGCCTTCGCCGGCCGCCGTGAGCTTTGAGGGACCTGGCTGCCAGCTTCTGGTCTTGTTGAGGTCGGGGGCTTGATGCTTTTGTTGGATCTTCCGAAGAACAGGCTATGACCGAGGCTCACGAGATCAACCCCCTCGCGGAGATGAGCAGCCGCGCGGTACGTTCGCTCGGGGACACGGTTGCGAGCCTGCCGCCGCGGGAGGCGACGCTTGTGACGATGCCGGAGTTGCATCCGGAGTTGGCGGAGGCGCTTCGGAAGATGGGGGCGGGGCGGCTCTACTCTCATCAGTTGGAGGCCTACGAGCGGGTGCGGGCGGGGGAGAACGTGGTGGTGGCGACGGCTACGGCCAGTGGGAAGTCGCTTTGTTACAAGATCCCGGCCTTTCAGAACGCGCTCGGGCGGACGAAGAGCCGCTCTATCTTTTTATATCCGACAAAGGCGCTGGCGCAGGACCAGCTCGGCAAGATCAAGGGCTTCGGCCTCGGCGGCGTCCACCCTGCCACCTACGACGGCGACACCCCCCAGGCTCTGCGCGCGGACATCCGGCGCCGCTCGAACGTCGTGCTTACGAACCCTGACATGCTGAACATCGGCCTCCTGCCCAACCACGAGGCCTGGGGCGATTTCTTGCGCAACCTGGAGATAGTGGCCGTGGACGAGGCCCACGTCCTTCGCGGCGTCTTCGGCTCGCACGTCGCGGCGGTGCTTCGCAGGCTCAGGCGGGTCGCGGAGTTGCACGGGGGGAACCCGCGTTTCGTGCTTACGAGCGCGACCATCGCAAACCCTCAGGAGCTCGCTGAGAGCCTGATCGGGCTTCCGTTCTCGCTCGTGGACGACGACGGGGCCTCTTCCGGACCGCGGCGCGTCATTTTTCGCAATCCTCCACTCCTGGATAAAGAGAAGGGGGAGCGGCGGAGCCTTCTGACCGAAGGGGCGCTCGTCTTCGCGGACCTGGTTTCAAGGGGCATCAGGACCATCGCCTTCGCGAGGTCGAGGAAGGCGGCGGAGCTTATCTACCGCTACGCGGCCGAGCGGCTCGGGATCGAGGGGTCGCGTAGGATCTCCCCTTACCGCGCCGGCTACACCGCCCGCGAGCGGCGGGACATAGAGGGCCGGCTCTTTGACGGCGACCTTCTCGGCGTCGTCTCGACGAACGCGCTGGAGCTCGGGGTGGACGTCGGGGCCCTGGACGCCGTCGTCTGCTGCGGCTACCCTGGGAGCGTCGCCTCGATCTGGCAGCAGTGGGGCCGCGCCGGACGCGGCAAGGACCCCTCCCTGGCCGTCTACATCGCCGGCCGCGATTCCCTCGACCAGTTCCTCTTCGAGAACCCGCCCCGCGTCCTCGGCCGCCGCGTCGAGGCCGCCCGCGTGACGATGGAGAACCCGTACATACTCGGGCCGCACCTGCTCGCCGCCGCACACGAGGCGCCGCTCGAAGCGGAGGACGAGCAATACTTCGGGCCTGCCTACCGGGGCGTGGCGAAGAAGATGATGGAGGAGCGGGCGCTGGCGTCGAGCGGGGACCGCCTGATCTACGCGCGCTCAGATAGCCCGGCCAGAAACGTCTCCCTTCGCTCGGCCTCCTCCCAGACCGTGCTAATAGCGGACGTCGATGGGGAGTTGATCGGGACGGCAGAGGCCACGCGCGCCCCGAGCGAGCTTCACCCCGGGGCAACCTACCTCCACCGCGGCAACGCCTACGAGATAGAGGAACTGGACCTTCGGCTGCACCGGGCCGTCGCCCGACGCGTGCCTAACACCTTCTACACCAAGCCCAAGGTCGAGACGGACGTGGAGATCGTTGAGGAGGTCGAGGTTCGGGACCTGCCGAACGGGGCGACGCTTCACTGGGGGCGCGTCAGGACGACGGACTCCATAACCTTCTACAAGAAGGTCAGGGTGGCGGACGAGAAGGAACTCGGGGTCTACCCGCTCGACCTGCCTGACGTGACGCTAGATACGCAGGCTCTGTGGGTGACGCTGCCGCCGCTGCCGAGGGGGGCGAGGCCGAGCTTCGAGAGCTTCGGGGGGGCGTTGCACGCGGGGGAGCACGGCATGATCGGGCTTCTTCCGCTCTTCGCGATGTGCGACCGGGCGGATATCGGTGGCCTCTCCACGCCCGCCCACCGCCAGAACGGCCTGCCGACGATCTTCGTCTACGATGGCTACCCTGGCGGGGTCGGCATCTCGCGTCGCGGCTTCGACGCCTTCGCCTCCCTGGCCCGCGACACCGTGGGCGTCATCACCCGCTGCCCGTGCGAGCGGGGCTGCCCGGCCTGCATCCAGTCCCCCAAGTGCGGCAACTGGAACGAGCCCCTGAGCAAGACCGGCGCCGTCGACCTCCTCCGCTACCTGCTCGGCCAGACGAGCAAGTACCCGGCGGAGTAGCCATGAGGCTCTAGTCGAAGGTGACACCTCGTG
>JACDFX010000312.1 GCA_013815575.1 Rubrobacter sp. | reverse complement strand
GGGCGTCCGCGACCTGTAAGGCCACCCTGGCGGCCTCCCGCGGCGGGAGGGGTCCGGTGTGGCGTATTCTGTCCTTCAAAGTGCCGCCGTCCACGAGCTCCATCGCCATGTACGGGGAGCCGTCGTCGCCCTCTCCGGAGTCGAAGACCCGGACGATGTTTGGGTGGTCAAGCGAGGCAACGCTCTTCACCTCGCGCCCGAAGCGCTCCACGAACTCGGGCGACCCCGCGTGGTGCTCCCCGAGGACCTTTATGGCGACCTCGCGGCCCAGCCGCGCATCGTGGGCGCGGTACACGGAACCCATGCCTCCCGAGCCCAAGAGCCCGCGCAGTTCGTACCGGTCTCCAATGGAGAAATGTTGTCGCACACATCCATTCTAACCCGCGTGCGGGATCCAGGAGCATCCAATCTTCCATCCCTCGGTCCCCCGTCTCTTTACAACGCGGTCGTCAACGTCTATACCATCCCCGTGTCCGAGACAGAGAAGAGCAGAGGACGCCGGGACAGGGTGCGAGAACGGCTGCAGAACCGGCCGCGGCTGCGCCCGAAAGTCTATGGCTACCTCACCGAGGAGAAGGAGTCGCTGCGCCAGGGGTTCGCGGCGCTCTTTCTCTCATCGGTCGGGGAGCTCGTGGCCGGCGTCGCGCTCGCCGGGATAGCGGGTGTACTCGACGAGCTCGTCGGGCTCGCCGTCCTGATCCCGGCGGCCATTGGAATGCGGGGCGCCATCTTCGGCGCGATGGGCAGTCGGCTCTCGACCTCCATCCAGACCGGCCTCTTCGAGTTCGATCTCAGGCGCGGGGTGCTCGCGGAGAACGTACAGGCAGCGGCGGTGCTCTCGCTCGTCTCGGGGGTCTTCCTGGCCTTCCTGGCACGCCTGTTCTCCGACGTCCTCGGGGTCGCAACCGAGCTCTCCGTTTTCGACTACGTCGTGATCTCGACGGTCGGGGGCATAATTGCCGGTGTTTTCCTGCTCCTCATCACCGTCTCCGTGGCCCGCCTGAGCGTCGCCCGAGGTTGGGACATGGACAACATCGCGACCCCCATGATCACGGCCGCAGGCGACATACTGACCCTCCCGGCGTTGGTCCTGGCGACCTATCTCATAGGCATCCCTGTCTTTTCCAGCGTGCTGGCGGTGGCCCTGATCGCGGTGGCGGCGGCCACGCTGTTTCTGGCTTTCAGGCGCGGCGCGGCGAACCTCGGGCGCATCCTCGCGGAGTCCCTGCCCATCCTGGTTCTTACCGGGATGGCGACCATCCTCGTCGGCGTCGCCCTCGAGGAACGCAGGGAGGTGTTCGCCGAGCTGGCGGCCCTGTTGATCTTTCTGCCGGCGTTCTTGCAGGAGGGCGGGGCACTTGGGGGCATCCTCTCAAGCCGACTCTCCTCGAAGATACACCTGGGGCTCCTGCCGCCCAGGGGGATCCCGCCCGTCAGCACCTTTAAAGACTTCGTGCTCATCTACATCTTCGCCACCGGGGTCTACCTGTTCATCGGCGGAGCTTCGCACTGGCTGGCCGTGGGCCTGAGCCGGTTGAACCCTACCCTGCTCGCGGCCCTGGGCCTGGACTCCGGCAGCCTGAGCCCCGGCTTCCTCGTGATGATCGGCATAAGCTCGCTCGCGGGCCTCATCGCCACGACCGCCGCGGCGCTGGCGGCCTACTACGGCTCGGTAGTAAGCTCCCGACTCGGGCTCGACCCCGACACCTACGGCCAGCCCATCATCGCCGCCGCGGTTGACCTCTTTGGTTTCATGAGCCTTATAATTGCCCTTGTAGTCTTCGGATTGGTGTAGGTGAACATGCGAGAACGCCCACGCAACCTCAAGGACATGCTGGCCGAGGCGAAGGACACCTCGGAGCTCATGGTGGACCTGGCCTACGCGGCCCTCTTCTACAACTCGGAGGACATCTCCGAGGAGGTCTTCCGCCTGGAGGAACGCCTCAACGACCTCGTCTTCGACATGCGCACCCTCGCAATCCTCGCGGCCCGCAGCCCGGCGGACTCTGAGCAGATGGCAGGCATCCTCCAGGTCGTCCAGGACATAGAGAAGATCGGCAACGCCGCCAACGACATCGCCAAGATAGTCGTGAAACGCCTCGGTATCCCGAGGGAGCTGTTGCAAGATATCCCGGACGCCGAGGAGACCCCCACCAGGGTCCGCATCCACTCCGGCAGCGAGCTCGACGGCAGCAGCCTCGACGACGCGGACCTCCCGACCGAAACGGGCATGCGCCCCATAGCCATCCGCTCGGACGACGAGTGGAACTTCGACCCCGAGCCCGAGGACGTACTGCGGGCCGGCGACGTGCTCTTCATGCAGGGCCCGCCGGAGGGTGTGGCCGAGGTCAGGGAACTGGCCGGGGCCGCCGCCGTGGTACACGCGCCGGCCGCGGAGCCTGCGGGAGAGCTCACGGAGCTGGAGCGGGCCGTTGATATCCTCATCGAGATGAAGAACCTCTCGGAGGTCGCCGTTGGCCTGGCCTACTCGGCCCTCCTCTACTACGACGCGGGCCTCGCCCGCGAGGTCGTCGCCATCGAGAACGAGATGGACGAGATGCGCTACCGGCTGGAGCGCTGGGTGCTCCTCGCGGCCCGCCACATGGAGGACTCCTCCAGACTGCGCGGGGTGCTTCACCTGGCGACGGCCTCCGAGACCATCGCGGACTGCGCGATGGAGATGGTCTGGATCGTGGAGAAGGGAGAGGAGGTACACCCAGTCCTCTCGGCCGCCCTCGGTGAGACAGACGAGATCGTCATGAAGCTGACCGTCTCCCCCGGCTCCCCCGCCGACGGCAAGACCCTCGAAGACCTGCAACTCGAGACCGAGACCGGCATGTTCGCCCTCGCCGTCAACCGCGGCGGGCGCTGGACCTACCGCCCCCGCGACAACTACGTCCTCAAGGGCGACGACTCCCTGCTCTTCACCGGCGCCCCCGAGGGCCTCGAACCCATAGCCGACCTCTTCGGCCAAAGGCTGGAAGGCCCCGCGTAATCCGGCAGGGGCCAACGCTCCGTAACGCCCTCCTCTTCTGGGCGCCGCTCACCCTGCTGGCGTCGCTCCTCTACGGGGGACTGTTACGCCTCTCAGGGGGTCTGCCGACGGACCTGCGAGAGGGCTCGAACGACCTTGGGATCTACCATAAGGCAGGCGAGGCCGTCTTGCGCGGCGAGATCCCGTACCGGGACTTCTTTATCGAGTACCCGCCGGGCTCACTACCCGCCTTCGTCCCGCCCGCCCTCTTCTCGGACGGAAGGCCGGCTTTCATCGACCTCTTCTCCGCTGAGATGGCGCTCGTCCTCGTGGCCGCCCTCGCCCTCGTCTCCCTGACGGCGCGGCGCCTCTGGGGCCCACACTCCTGGCCGATTCCGGCCGTAACTTTCGCGGCGGGCGCGCTACTTCTCTACCCCGTCGCGGCCACCCGCTACGACCCCGTCGTCACCCTCGCTCTCGCGACAGCCGCGCTCGGCGCCGCGTTGGACAGGCGTTACCTGATCCTCACCTACGCTTCTCTGGGCTTCGGCGCCGCCGCCAAGCTCGTGCCGGCGCTCGCCGTCTTGCCGGCCGTCCTCGCGCGGCGCGGCGCGGGCCGCGGCCTCGCGGTCTTTTTTGCCGTGCTCTGCCTCTTCTTCGTTCCCGCTTTGGCC
>JACDFX010000023.1 GCA_013815575.1 Rubrobacter sp. | reverse complement strand
GGTATACACATCTACGGGGTGGGGGAGGCGCTGAAGCTGACCTTCGCCATAACGGCCATCGCGGCGGTGGCGCTCGTGGTCTTCGTGGTCGCCATGATCCCGCAGTTCAGCGCGGCGAACCTGTTCAACATAACTCCGACAGACGCGGCCGGGGCGAGCGCGTTTTTGCCGTTCGGGTACGTGGGCATCTGGGCGGCGCTGCCGTACGGGATCTGGTTCTTCCTCGCCATCGAGGGCGTGCCGCTCGCCGCCGAGGAGACCCGCGACCCCCAGCGCGACATGCCCCGCGGGCTCATAGTGGGGATGCTGACGCTGCTGGTCTTCGCGGCGCTCATCCTCGTCTTCGGGCCCGGCGGCGGCGGGTCCGCCGTCATGCAGGACTCGGACAACCCGCTCGTGGACGCCCTGCAGGCCCCGGCGGCCTACGGGGGAGGCAACGCCCTGAGTTCTTTCGTGAACGTCGTGGGGCTCGCGGGCCTGGTCGCGAGCTTCTTCTCGATCATCTTCGCCTACTCCCGCCAGATGTTCGCCCTCTCCCGCGCCGGCTACCTCCCCAAGGTGCTCTCCCTGACCGGTAGACGGCGGACCCCGTGGGTCGCCCTAATCGTGCCCGGCGTCATAGGTTTTCTGATGGCGCTTACGGGCGACGGGGCTACGCTGATCAACATCGCCGTCTTCGGCGCCACGGTAAGCTACGCCCTCATGATGCTCTCGCACATCGTCCTGAGGCGTCGGGAGCCCGACCTGGAGCGCCCGTACCGAACGCCTGGCGGTGTGGCGACCTCGGGCGTGGCCCTGGTCCTCGCGCTGGCGGCCATCGTGGCGACGTTTATCGTGGACATCCGGGCCGCGCTTATCATGGTCGGCGTCTACGCGCTCTTCCTGGCGTACTTCGGCCTCTACAGCCGCCACCACCTGGTCGCCCAGGCGCCGGAGGAGGAGTTCGCCACCATCGAGGAGGCCGAAGCCGAACTGGCCGGAAGCTAGAAGGGAAATTATGGAGACCAAACCGAAGGGCCGGCTCGACCTCGATACCCTGAGTGCCGAGGTCGACGCCGGGCGGATAGACACCGTCCTGATAGCGATGACGGACATGCAGGGACGCCTCCAGGGCAAGCGCCTGACGGCCACCCACTTCCTCGACGAGGTCGTCGAGCACGACGCGGAAGGGTGCAACTACCTGCTCGCCGTGGACGTGGAGATGAACACCGTCGAGGGCTACACGATGAGCTCCTGGGACAAGGGCTACGGGGACTTCGTCTTCAAGCCCGACATGGAGACCTTGCGGCTCGTGCCCTGGCAGGAGGGGACGGCGATGGTCACGTGCGACCTCGTCTGGGAGAACGGCTCGCCGGTGGTGGCCTCGCCGCGACAGATCCTCAAACGCCAGCTCGAACGCCTGGCCGAACGCGGCCTCGAAGCCTTCGTCGGCACGGAGCTGGAGTTCATCGTCTTCAAGGACTCATACGAAGACGCGTGGAGAAAGGGCTATAAAGACCTCGACCCGGCGAACCTGTACAACGTGGACTACTCGCTGCTCGGGACGGCCAGGATCGAGCCGTTGCTGCGGCGTATCAGGAACACGATGGCGGCGGCCGGGCTCGCGGTCGAGGATGCGAAGGGCGAGTGCAACTTCGGGCAACACGAGATCAACTTCAAATTCGATAAGGCCCTCGCCACGGCCGACGGCCACGCCATCTACAAGAACGGCGCCAAGGAGATCGCCGCCCAGGAGGACTGCTCCATAACCTTTATGCCCAAGTTCGACGAGCGTGAGGGCAACTCCTGCCACGTCCACCTGAGCTTACGAAGCGAGGACGGAACCCCCGTCTTCGCCGACGGCGACGGCGCCAGCCACGGGTTCTCCGAGACCTTCGAGCGCTTCCTGGCGGGCCAGGTCGCCTGCCTGCGGGAGTTCATGCCCCTCTTCGCCCCGAACATCAACTCGTACAAGCGCTACGCCAAGGGCTCCTTCGCCCCTACGGCGGTCGCCTGGGGCCGGGACAACCGCACCTGCAGCTTGCGGGTCGTCGGGCACGGGCCATCTCTACGGGTCGAGAACCGCATCCCGGGCGGTGACGTGAACCCGTACCTGGCCGTCTCGGCCATGATCGCCGCTGGCCTGCACGGGTTAGACAACGAGCTCTCCCTGGAGGACGAGTTCGCCGGAAATGCCTACGAGACGGACAAGCCGCACGTTCCGACGAGCCTCAAGGAGGCCAGGGAACTCTTCGCTGCGAGCGACGTGGCGAGGGAAGCTTTTGGAGACGAGGTCGTCGAGCACTACCTGAACGCGGCGAGGGTGGAGATCGAGGCCCACGAGGCAGCCGTCACCGATTGGGAGCGCCGCCGGACCTTCGAGCGCCTGTGAGCGGGACTAACGGGCGCCCGACCGTCGGTATCACCGCCGCGACGGAGAGCGTCAGCTACGGCGCGTGGAGGGAGATGCCGGCCTTTCTGAGCCCGGCCAACTACGTGCGCGCCGTGCAGCGGGCCGGCGGCAGGCCTGTCCTGCTCCCGCCGGACGGGGAGGACGCGAGGGACCCTGAAGGGCTGCTCGACCTGCTGGATGCCCTGATCCTGACCGGCGGCGCCGGCGACCTCGACCCCGACCTCTACGGCCAGGAGCCGCACCCCGAGACCGGCCCGGTGCAGCACGAACGCGACGCCTACGAACTATCGCTTGTCCGCGCCGCGATAGGCCGGAGGATGCCTACTCTAGGCATCTGCCGCGGGATGCACGTCCTGAACGTCGCCTACGGCGGCGGCCTGGAGCAGCACCTCCCCGACGTGCTCGGCCACGAGGAGCACCGCCACACCCCCGGCACCTTCGCCGACCACGAGGTCCGGCTCGCACCCGACTCCCTCGCCGCCCGCGCCGTCGGGTCAGAGAGGGCGCCCGTCAAGTCTCATCACCACCAGGGGGTGCGTGAGGTCGGGGACGGGCTGGTCGTGACCGGCCGGTCCGAAGACGAGGCGGTAGAAGCCATCGAGGACCCGTCCTGCCCGTTCGTGCTCGGGGTGCTCTGGCACCCAGAAGAAGACGAAAAAAGCCAACTCATAAGAGCCCTAGTTTCGGAGGTATCGTAGTTGCTTGAGATCCTGAACCCCGCCACCGAAGAGGTGGTCGAACGCATCGAACCCGCCACCGCCAGAGACGCCGACGCAGCGGTCGCCCGCGCCAAGAAGGCCTTCCCGGCGTGGCGCGACGTCGAGCCCACCGACCGCTCCCGCCTCCTGCGCCGCCTCGCCGGCGCGCTCGAGGCCGAGAAGGAGAACCTGGCCCAACTGGAGTCCAGGGACACCGGAAAACCCATAAACGATGCCCGCGACGAGATGGGCATGGTTGCCGACACCTTCCACTACTACGCCGGAATGCCAGAGAGGCTGCTCGGCGACACGATCCCGGTCTCAGGGGGCGTGGACGTTACCTTCCGGGAGCCCCTCGGGGTCGTCGGCCTGATCGTGCCGTGGAACTTCCCACTTACCATCGCGAGCTGGAAGATGGCCCCGGCTCTGGCCGCCGGCAACACGATAGTGCTAAAGCCGGCCGAGCTCACCCCGCTAACGGCTCTGGAATTCGAGAGGATCGCACGCGAGGCGGGCATCCCCGAGGGCGTCGTCAACGTCCTCGTCGGACCCGGGAGTGTCGTCGGACAACGCCTCGTTGAGCACGAAGACGTGGCGAAGGTCGCGTTCACGGGTTCGACGGCGGTGGGGCGTGGGATCATGGCCGGCGCCTCCGGCACCATAAAACGCGTCACCCTGGAACTCGGCGGCAAGTCCGCCAACGTCGTCTTCGCCGACGCCGACCTCGAAAGGGCCGCAGCCTCCGCGCCCATGGCCGTCTTCGGCAACGCCGGCCAGGACTGCTGCGCCCGCTCCCGCATCCTCGTACAAAAAGACGTCTTCGACGAGTTCCTGAACCTGATGAAGCCGGCCGTGGAGGACCTGCGCGTCGGGGACCCGCTCGACGAGGCCACGGAGATGGGCCCGCTCATCTCCGCCGACCATCGGAACAAGGTCGCCGCCTACGTGCCGGAGGACGCTCCCGTGGCGCTCAGGGGCCGATCCCCTGAAGGTTCCGGCTTCTGGTTCCCGCCGACCGTGCTCGCGCCGGTCTCCAACAAGGACAAAGCCGCACGAGAAGAAATATTCGGCCCCGTGGTCGTCGTGATCCCGTTCGACGACGAGGACGACGCCGTCCGCCAGGCCAACGACACCCCCTACGGCCTCTCCGGATCTGTCTGGACCGAGAACGGGGCGAAGGCCCTCCGCGTCGCCCGCCGCATCGAGACCGGTGTCATCTCCATCAACTCCAACACCTCCGTCCGGGTAGCCACCCCGTTCGGCGGCTTCAAGCAGTCGGGCGTGGGCCGCGAGCTCGGCCCGCACGCCCTCGACCACTACACCGAGTTGAAGAACGTCTACATCTCCACGGAGGGTAACTAACATGCCCGGTCGCCTCGAAAACAAGGTCGCGGTCATCACGGGCGGTGCGAGCGGAATCGGCCGCGAGACGGCCCGCCGCTTCGCCGAGGAGGGCGCGCGCGTGTGCGTCGCGGACCTCGCCGACGGGCCGGGCCAGGCCGTCGCCGCCGAACTAGACGGCCTCTACGTCAACGCCGACGTGACGGACCCGGACCACGTGCAGCGGATGTACCGGGAGACTGCGGAACGCTTCGGCGGCATCGACATCCTCTTCAACAACGCCGGCATCTCCCCGCCCGACGACGATTCCATCCTGGAGACTGAGATGGAGGCCTGGGAGCGGGTCCAGAACGTGAACCTGAAGTCCGTCTACCTCTGCTGCAAGCATGGGATCCCGCACCTGCTGGAGCGGGGCGGCGGGTCTGTCGTGAACACGGCCTCGTTCGTGGCCGTGATGGGGGCCGCCACAAGCCAGATCTCCTACACCGCATCGAAGGGCGGCGTCCTCGCCATGAGCCGCGAGCTCGGCGTCCAGTTCGCCCGCCAGGGAGTCCGCGTCAACGCGTTGTGCCCGGGACCCGTGAACACGCCGCTCCTGCAAGAGCTCTTCGCCAAAGACCCCGAGAAGGCCGCCAGGCGGCTCGTCCACCTGCCGATGGGACGTTTTGCGGAGGCCGTCGAGATCGCCAACGCCGCCCTCTTCCTAGCCTCCGATGAGTCCTCGTACATGACCGCCTCCACCTTCCTGGTTGACGGCGGCCTCTCCGGGGCATACGTTACGCCCGAGTAGGGAGGTTGAAATGAGAAACGGTCTATCCGGGAGCATCCTCGACGCCGTCGGCGACACGCCGATGCTGGAGCTCGACGGCATCTACTGCAAGCTGGAGTACCTGAACCCATCGGGGTCCGTAAAAGCGCGCATCGCCAAATACATGATCGAGCGCGCCGAAGACGAGGGTATTCTCAAGCACGGTGACACCATAGTCGAGGCGACGAGCGGCAACACCGGCAACGCCCTCTCGATGGTCGCCGCCGTCAAGGGCTACAGGATGCTCGTCGTCATGCCCGAGGGGATGAGCGGTGAACGTGTCGCCATAAGCCGCGCCTTCGGGGCAGAGGTCCTCCAGCTCGGCCACTTCCAGGTGGACGAAGCGCTCGCAAAGGCCAAAGAGCTCGGCGCGGAGCCCGGCTACTTCTGCCCCTCCCAGTTCGAGAACGAGTGGAACGTCGAGGAGAATCGCACCTGGCTCGGGCCGGAGATCCTGGCCCAACTCCCCGAAGGCGTCGTCCCGGACGCTCTCGTCATGGGCGTCGGGACCGGCGGCACCCTCGTCGGCGTCGGCCAGGCCTTCCGCGAGGTCAACCCGGACGTCAGGCTCTTCGCGATGGAGCCGTCGGAGTCCTCGACCATCCTGTGCGGCGAGGTGGGCGAGCACCTCATAGAGGGCATAGCGGACGGCTTCGTCCCAGGCATCTTCCAGCGCCACCAGAAGCTCGTCAACGACACCCTCGCCGTGGACTCCGAGGAGGCCGTCGAAGAGATGCGCCGTCTAGCAAAACGCCACGGCCTCTTCGTAGGTCCGAGC
Organism: Rubrobacter sp.; assembly: GCA_013815575.1. Taxonomy (GTDB): domain Bacteria; phylum Actinomycetota; class Rubrobacteria; order Rubrobacterales; family Rubrobacteraceae; genus Rubrobacter_D. The sequence goes on along the minus strand of JACDFX010000023.1, from coordinate 3,518 downwards.
AGCGGGGCGAACCTCATAGCCGCAAGGAAGGTGCGCGAGTCATACCCAGAGCTAGAGACCGTCGTCACCCTGTTCTGCGACGAGGGCGAGAAGTACATAAGCGAGCACTTCGCGGCGAAGGATGGGGTCCGGCTCACCTCGGAGAACTACACCTGAGCCGAAGGAGGCATGCCATCCGCTAAGCGCGAGCGTTACGGTTGCACCGGACGAGGGCCGGCAGCCTTGAGAGGGCGGCACTCGCGGCGTTGAGCAGCCCTATCCTTAACCAGTGCAGCCGATAGACGCGGGAGGGACCCGCGCCTCTTCGGACGCGCCCGGCCCAGCTTGATTCGCTATCCCGGCCTGCGCTAAATCGCGGCCCAGGCCGCAGGACGCTTCGTTCGGGTTGCCACCCTTGGCGGCAAACGCCGGGGTGCCAATGGCCAACATCACCACCACCATTGCTGCGGCCAACAGGACCCCTAGCTTCTTCGTCAACACCACTGCTCTACTCCTTCCGTCGAGGGGCAGTAACCAGCCCCGCCGCGTCAGCTACTCGGCATCCTCGTAGTCGTGACCTAGTCGCAAACCGGAGGGAGCCAATACGCCAACATCACCTTTGGAGCGTTCATGATCTCACCTTCCGCCTCAGCAGCAGGCGCTTCCGCCGCCGCGCCACTGCCAGCACGAGAGGCCTGGCCTCGTCTGACAGCCAGCGCAGGCGATCCAGGTGCCCGCACTCCAGGCATCGGAGAACCCACTCTCCGTCGTCGAGCACCGCCTCCCGGGACTCGAACTCCTCCTCACCACCACAGTCGCAGCTCTCCCGTACCGGGGTCTCCTCCCGCTCGACCGGTCTTGCCTCTACCGGCTGCTCCGCCAGCCCCGCCATGCGCAGCATAGGTAGTAAGGCCGACCGGACGAGGCCGGCGCGCCGCGGTGTGTCCGGTTCACCGCTCATCCTGGTCCGATCCCTGAGGTGTCGCGCCACTGCTGCCTGATCCGAGGCCCTCCAGAAAAAGATGTCGCAATAATGGTTCACGTTCTCACCTCTCTCGCTACTTCGGGCGTTCCGTCCTGTCTGGATCATGCCCCTGGCGATTCGCCGCTCCCAGCGACAACCCAAACAACAACCCAAACAATCACCAAGAAACGTGTGCTACGATGCCGCCGGGTGGCGCTGGCGGCCCGCAGGCAGGAGGCAGAAAAAGTGGAAACCGGCACCGGCCTCACGTTCGGGGATCTCCTCCGGCGCCACCGCAGCTCGGCCAACATCACCCAGGAGGATCTGGCCGGAAGGACGGGCCTCACCCCCCAAGCCATCGGCCTGCTCGAGCGCGGGGAGCGCCGTCGGCCTCACAGGTACACCGTAGAGAAGCTGGCGGAAGCCCTGGAGTTGACGGGGCAGGACCTTGCGGGGTTCGAGGCGGCGGCACGCCGCTCCTCTATTCGCCGCGCGACGGCGGAGCCTTCCCGCCGTGACCTTCCCACGCCTGCCACACCCCTGGTCGGACGCGACCACGAAGCGGCGAGCGCCGCGCGCCTCCTGCTGCGTGAAGACGTGCGCTTGCTGACCCTGACCGGTCCCGGTGGCGTCGGCAAGACCCGGCTGGCCGTCGAGGTGGCCGGACGATCGCGGGGGGCGTTCGCGGAGGGGGTCGCCTTCGTGCCCCTGGCTCCCCTGGGAGATTCCGACCTCGTGCCATCAGCCCTCGCCGAGGCGCTCGGGATCAGGGACGTGGCGGGCCAGACGCTGCGGGAGACTCTGGAGCAGCATCTACGGGGCAGACAAATGCTACTGCTGCTCGACAACTTCGAGCATCTCCTGGGGGCAGCGCCCCTGGTGGCCGACCTCGTGGGGGCGTGCCCAAAGCTGACGGTGCTGGTGACGAGCCGGGCGCCGCTACGCCTCGGCGGTGAGCACCAATTCCCCGTGCCCCCGCTGCCCCTTCCCGACGCGGAAGGCTCGATGCAGATGGAGGTCTTGGAGCAGTCTCCCGCGGTGGAGCTCTTCCAGCAGCGGGCTCAAGCTGCCAGGCCAGCCTTCGAGCTAACCGCCACGAACGCGGCTACCGTGGCAAGGATCTGCCGGAGACTCGACGGGCTGCCGTTGGCGATCGAGCTGGCGGCAGCAAGGGTCAAGCTGTTCTCCCCGCGGGCTCTGCTCGACCGGCTGGACCGCGGGCTGCAGCTACTCGCGGGGGGAGCACGCGACCTGCCCGGGCGCCAGCAGACGCTGCGCGACGCGATCGCCTGGAGCTACGACCTCCTCGATGCAGACGAGCAGGCTCTATTCCGCCGTCTCGCCGTCTTAGTCGGCGGTTGCACCCTGGAAGCGGCGGAGGCGGTGTGCGGCTCTGGGGAAGACGAGCAGGTGGACGGCAGCGTCCTGGAGACATTGGCATCGCTAGTGGACAATAGCCTGCTGGTATCGCGATACGAAACCCCTGCGCGCCATGAGGACGGGGAACCGCGCTTCACGATGCTCGAGACGATCCGGGAGTACGCCCTGGAGCGTCTGGCATCGAGTGGCGATGCGGAGGAGGCCCACCGGAAGCACGCCCAATACTACCTGGCGCTGGCCGAGGCCGCGCAGCCTGAAGTTTCTGGGCGCCTGGATGGGGTGGTGTGGTGGTCATTCTTGTTGGGACGGCTGGAGGGAGAGTACGATAACCTGCGAGCAGCGCTAGGCTGGGCTGTACAAGATCTGGAGGTGGAGACGGGAGCGCGGTTGGCGATTGCGCTGTGGCGGCTCTGGATCGAGCGCAACCACACGAGCGAGGGACGTCGGTGGATGGAGGCGGTCCTGGCGCTGGACGGAGCGGGAGGCCGAACCAGCGAAGTTCCGCACGCGCTGCCCGCACGCACGAGGGCATACCTGCTCCAGATAGCAGGCATCCTGGCTATGGTGCAAGGGGACTACGATCGCGCGGTGGCGCTGCACGAAGAGGGCATGAGCGTGTATCGGGAGGTAGGCCATAAGAAAGGCGTGAGTGCTTCACTCCGAGAGCTTGGGTTTGTGGCCTACGAGCAGGGAGATTACGAGCGCGCGGTGCGCCTGCACGAGCAGTCCCTCGCCCTGGCCCGCGAGTTTGGTACCACGTTTGGCATCGCCTGGAGCCTCCGCGCCCTGGCGGACGCGGTGCGCGGGCAGGGAGACCTCGGACGCGCGACGACGTTGCTGGAAGAGAGCCTGGCTTTGTCTCGTGGCCTGGATAACTCGTGGGGCATCGTGCGCACGCTAGCCAGCCTCGGGAGCGTGGCGTGCGAAGCAGGCGAAGATGCGCGGGCGTCGAGGTTGTACGAAGAGAGCCTGGAGCTGGGATGGCGGGTGGGCCTCAAACACACCATCCTGCGCTGCTTGGAGGGGCTGGCCCGAGTAGCGGTCGCGCAAGGGAGGATGGAACGGGTAGCGCGGCTCTGTGGTACAGCCACTGCGCTGCGCGAGGATACCGGCTGGCCCCTCCCGCCGGCCAGGCGCGCCGAGCACGACCTTACCGTGGCCGCGGCCCGCGCGGCGCTGGGAGAAGACGCGTTCG
>JACDFX010000311.1 GCA_013815575.1 Rubrobacter sp. | reverse complement strand
CCGTCACGACTTCGAGGAGATGTTCCACGTCCTCGAAGGCGAGATCGAGGCCACCTTCCGAGGCGAGAAGTCGGTCGTGCGAGCCGGAGAGACCGTCAACATCCCGGCCAACGCGCCGCACTCCTTCACCAACGCCTCCGACCGGCCGGCGCGGCTGCTGTGCATGTGCTCGCCGTCCGGGCAGGAAGAGTTTTTCATGGCCGTCGGCTTCCCCGTCGATAGTCGGACCACGCCGCCCCCCGATCTCGACGAGGCTGCCCAGTCGACGTTCATGGCGAAAGCTCTAGAACTTGCCCCGAAATACCGGACGGAGCTTCTAGGGCCGTAAGTAGTAACCGATGCCGCGGTGCGAAGTCTCCTGGAGAGGGGTCACGGTACCTGCACTTGTTTGGTTGGCCAGAAACCAGATCCACTGATATGAGGAGGTCTCGTGTCGACACCACCAACGCCAGTCCGGCCGACGTAAGATCCGGAGCCCGGTACGATGCTCGCGGCGAGCTCCCTTCCGGAGGCGATCACGCCGGACATGATCGAACCCCTGCGGGCCGTCCCATTTACCGCGCCGATCGACGAAGTCACTACGGCATGCTGACTATCCTCCTCTTACCGGGATCTCGACTCCTTCGAAGGAACCGTCGCGGGCGCCCGAGGTCCCGACCTGCAGGACGCCCTTGCCAGAGAACGGCGGCAGGTCCAGGGTCGCCTCGAAGTAGCCCCAGGTGGTGCTCCAGTCGTTGGCGGTTACGGTCTCGCGGACTAGTTCCTTTCCCCCGTCGTCTTTGAGAACTATGGTATTGGCGGCCTCGAAGTTGCGGGAGTAGCCGCTGACGGTGAGGGGATCGGAGACCCTGGCCCCGGAATGCGGCTCGACGAGGACGGTCTCGCCGCCCACCGCCGGCAGCGGCTTCTTCAGGGGCACCCCCGCGGTCTGGAAGTCCACCACGAGCCGCGCCGGGTCGGCGAGCTCCAGCGTCCGGTAGCGGAAGGCCCTCCGGGCGGTGACGTCCACGAACATGCCGCCCTCCGGGGCGCGCACCACGTGGAAGCCTTTGACGAGACCCTCCCCGAACCTCCCATCCGAGACGCCTGTGGCGCTCGCGGAGGGCAAGTGTATCCTCGTCAGGCCGTCGCCCTCCGGGCTTGCGAGCGTCCACCGGGGCACCACCCCGGCCGGCTCTTCTCCGGCGCCCAGGTCGAGCACTACCCGCTCGTAGCCTTCGTGCTCGCCGTAGCGGACGGCGAGCACGGTGTCTGCGTCGAAGCCGGAGCCCCCGTGTGCCCGCGCGTCGTTCGCGAACGGTCGCGGCGAGGGCGCGGTCGGCCCGCCATCCACGGCGACGGAGGAGGCCACCCCGACGATCGTCTCCGGCGCGGCCCTGGCGTGCGGCGTCGCCACCGCGACCACCTCCGCGCCCGACTTCGCGTCCGCGCCCGCGTCCAGTGCCCCTTCCAGCGGCGCGGAGCCGGAGCACCCGACCGAGAGCGAGAGCGCCAGGATCGGCGCCAAGATGCCAATCCGGCGGACCATTGCCTGCACATCAAAAGGTAAGCTCATAAGCCCGGAGCATTATAGGGACGGATGTTTGCGGGATTCTTGAGGCGGTGTTTCGCTCTTGTTACGAGTTTAGGTCTCCGGCCTATAATGGTCTTCCGGTTCCAGAAGAGGGAGGGGCGGCTATGATTCGCGCCGAAGACGTCGCCGCGGCGAGGCGGAGGTTGCAAGGGGTGGCGTTCCACACCCCCCTGATACCCTGCCCCGGAGGCGGCGGAGAGCGTCGCCTCTTCTTCAAGCCGGAGAGCCTGCAGCCGACCGGGGCCTTCAAGCTGCGCGGGGCGTACAACAAGATCTCCTCCCTCGGCCCCGAGGAACGCGCCCGGGGCGTCGTCGCCCACTCAAGCGGCAACCACGCGCGGGCCGTCGCCTACGCGGCCCGGGCCCTCGGTGTGAGGGCCACCATAGTCATGCCGCGCGGCGCCGCGAAGGGGAAGCTCGACGCCACGGCGGCCCTGGACCCGGAGATGGTCCTCGTCGGGCCTGATAGCGGGGAGCGGGCGAGAAGGGCTGAGGAGTTGGCGGCGGAGCACGGCTACGTGCCGGTCCCGCCCTACGATGACGAGACCCTTATCGCCGGCCAGGGGACCGTCGGGGCGGAGATACTAGAAGACCTGCCGGACGTGGAAGCGGTGCTCGTGCCCGTGAGCGGCGGTGGGCTCATAAGCGGCGTCGCCGCGGCGATCAAGCTCACCAGGCCCGAAGTGAGGGTGATCGGGGTGGAGCCCGAACTCGCCGCCGACGCCGGGGAGAGCCTGCGAACCGGACGCCTGGTCGAGTTCCCGGCGGAGAAGGTAAGCCGGACGGTCGCGGACGGCCTGCGCGTCAGGAAGCTGGGTGCCGCGCCCTTCGAACACATCCTGGCCTTCGTGGACGACATCATCGCCGTCACGGAGGAGGAGATCCTGGAAGCCATGCGCCGCCTGGCACTCCGGGTCCGCCTCGTCGCCGAGCCGAGCGGCGCCGTCACGTTCGCCGCCTACCTCTTCCACCGGCACGAGCTTCCCGACACGCGCCAGAACGTCGCCGTCATAAGCGGCGGCAACGTCGAACCGGACCTACTGGCGAAAGTCCTGGCAGGCAACGGCCACGAAAGGAAGAGCTGAAACCTGCCAGCCGAGGGCCCTCTAGCGCGGCGTGGCCTCGACGGGGTATCCGACGTGGACGGCGCCGAGAGAAGTGTGGATCAGGTTCCGCCCGAACCAGACTTCCCCACCTGACTTGCGGTACGTCGCCAGCGTGCGCAGCGGCTCCTTGCCCCGCTCACCTGTCTGCTGGTCCACGGTCGTGACGGCGCACCGCGGGCAAGGCTCCGCCACCCGGAAGGTCGCGCCTCCCACCCGCATCTCTACCCAACCGTCCTCCGCGTAGGGCCCGCAGCCCCGGACGACGAGGTTGGGCCGGAAGCGGTTCATGGGAAGGGGCCGTTCTAGCCGGCCGTTCAGGTCTTCGAGGGAGGCCTCCGAGATGACGAGCAGCGAGAAACCGTCGGCGAAGCTCGTCTGATCCCCCTCCCCGGCGTAGAGGGAGTCGACGGGCCTGACGTCGTCGTCGGGCTTACGGACGAGCCGGCAGGAGAAGTCGAGAAACGCGCTGAACCAGCGGTCGGCCTCCTCGCCGACCGGCTCCCCGCGCTGCGCATCGCCCCAGACTTCGACGCCGATGCGTACCCCGTCTTGCCCTTCTGACAGGACTTCGAGGTCGGGCATGCCAGGGGCGCGAACGACGAGGCCCCGCGGGGTGATGCGGGGTGAGACCAAGGCCATCCTCGGGTGCCGGCGCTGCGACATGAACCCACCCACCTCGTCCACGAGCATCCAGCGCCGGTCGTCGCGCAACCCGGTCGCGACCAGTTCAGCGCTCCGCAGGGAGATGCCGCCGCAAGACTTTATGGGGTAGACGAAGATCCCGCTCAAGACGGGTCCTCCGTTGTCCGACCGCGCCATCACCCCCGCCACACTCTGCCCCCGATGCGCGCCGCGAGGGCGGCCTTTTCCGGCACGTATCGCTCGGACGGTTTCATGACCGCTATCATCCGCCGAAACGTCCGTCCCTTCAAGCCCACCCCGCGGGTCGGGGTGGATAGACGATCCGTTGTTGGG
>JACDFX010000310.1 GCA_013815575.1 Rubrobacter sp. | reverse complement strand
GCATTGGTGCAGCGCTTCGCGGAGATCCCGCCAGCGTTCGGCGACCTCGGGCGGCAAGCTCGAAAGCCCCGCCGGCTCCTCCTCCGCGAGAACAACCTTATCCAGGTGCCGGATGCGGAACGGGGCGGAGACGCGCCACCGCACGTCGGATAAGACTTCTTCGTGCAGGGCGACGAGCCGGCCCGGAGGTCCCACGCCGAAAAGCATCTTGCCGGAGAACGCGAGGGCCAGGTCAGCGTCCAGCCTCTCGTCTTCGAGCTGCGCGGCGGGAACGGAATCCACGAAGTCGCCCGTCGCGACCCGCCCACCGGTACGCGTGACCGCGGCGAGCGCCGAGACCGCCTGCGCGGCGTCCCTCTCGTGTACGTCCAGCTCGTGGAAGAGCCCGGCCGAGTAGACCAGATCGAAGGACGCTGGATCGAACGGCGGCCGAAAGGCGTCCCCGACGACGAGCCGGACCGGGGCTGGGAGGTCGGCGTCCCCGAGGTTCTCTCTCACCTTCTCAACGACTCTCTCGTCCGCGTCCAGGGCTGTGACGGAGCCTCGCTCGCCGACCCGTTGGCTGAGGCCCTCGATCCAGAGCAGCGAGGAACCGCCTGCATAGAGAACTTCGAGACCGTGCAGGTCACCTAGGAGGTCGAGCTCTCTGTCGCAGAAGGAGACGAGGTCCTCCTCGAACCTCTCGCGCTCTTCGGGTAGAAGTGGGTCTTGCCGGTATAATCCGTCGGTCATGAAAGTAATTGTCGCAAGCAATCTCGTGAAGTACCACGGCGGGGACCTGAAGGTTCTCTCCGGGGCGACCCTGTCCATCGAGGCCGGGGAGAAGGTGGGTCTCGTCGGACGCAACGGGGCCGGCAAGACGACGCTGCTTGAGATACTCGCCGGAAACTCCCGCCCGGACGAGGGCTCCGTCGAGTACCCAGGCGAGGCGAGGGTCGGGATGACGGCCCAGAAGCTCTACGCCGGCGAACGCGGCAAGAGGTCTATCGAGGAGGAGATCACCTCCGCCTTCGAGCCGATCATGCGGCGCGAAAAGGAGCTGGAGGAGCTAGGCTCGCAGCTCTCCGACGATCCCTCGGATGCCCTGATGGAGCGTTACGGGCGGCTGCAGAGCGAATTCGAGCGCTACGGCGGCTACGACTACCGCGCCCGCGCCGCCTCGACCCTCTCCTCTCTGGGGTTCGCGCCGGAGGATTGGAAGCGTCCGGTTGGCTCGTTCTCCGGCGGGGAGCAGAGCCGGGTGGCGCTCGCGCGCCTGCTGCTGGAGGAGCCGGACTTGATCCTGCTGGACGAGCCCACAAACCACCTGGACCTCCAGGCTATCGAGTGGCTGGAGGGCTTCGTCAAGAACGCCAAGAGCGCCGTCCTCGTCGTCTCCCACGACCGCTACTTCCTGGACGCCGTCTCCGGCTCCATCCTGGAACTGGAGGACGGCGGCGTCAACCGCTACACCGGCAACTACAGCCGCTACGTCGAGGAGAAGAAGGCCCGCTCCGAGCAACTCACCCGCAAGGCCAAGGCGAACGCGGACCGGCGCGCCCAACTGGAGCGCTTCGTCGAGAAGAACCGCGCCAAGGCATCCAAGGCGGCCCAGGCCCGAAGCAAGCAGAAGCTCCTCGACCGCATGGAGAAGATAGATGACCCAGGGAGCCGGTCCAAGAACCTGAAATTAGACCTCGGTGGCGAGACCCGCCGCGCCGGCCGCGTCGTGATGGAGCTTGAGGGCGTCCGCTACGCCCACGAGGACTCGAATACCCCCCTGCTGGACGACCTCGACCTCGTCGTGGAGCGGGGGGAACGGGTCGCGCTGCTAGGGCCGAACGGCACCGGCAAGAGCACCATCATGCGCCTCGCCACCGGCGAGCTCTCGTCACAAGAAGGCCTCGTCCGGCTCGGCAACAACGTCTCTCCGGCCTACCAGGACCAGCAGCTCGCCCGCCTCGACGACCGCAAGACCGTCCTGCAGGAGACGATGAGCGCGACGGGCCTCGACGCCCCCGACGCCCGCGAGCTCCTCGGCGCCTTCCTCTTCTCCGGCGGCGACGTCTTCAAAAAGGTCTCGGCCCTCTCAGGCGGCGAGCGCAACCGCCTCAGCCTCGCCGAGATAGTCGTGAGCGGCGCCAACCTCCTCCTGCTCGACGAGCCGACAAACAACCTGGACATCCCCGCCCGCGAGGCCCTCGAAGAGGCCCTGCTTGAGTACCGCGGAACCATGTTCTTCATAAGCCACGACCGCTACTTCCTGCGCAAGCTCGCCACCCGAATCGTCGAGCTCGAAGACAAGAAGCTCGCCAACTTTCTCGGCGGCTACGACTACTACCGCGCCCACCGCCGCCTCGACGACGGAACCAAGAACGGCAAACGCCGCCCCCGCCGCCGCGTTCGCCCCGGTCAGAGCAAAGAAGAGAGCATCCTCGCCAGCCGCCTCGTCGCCGTAGAGGGCGAGATAGACGCAACCGAGCGCCGCCTCGCCCGCCTGGAAAAAGAGCTGGCAACTTCAGAACTCTACTCCGACGGTAAACGCTCCCGCCAGGTAGTAACCGAACACCGCCAACTAAAAGGCGTCCTGGACGGCCTTTACAAAGATTGGGGACAGTTGCTCGAAGAGGCGGAAGAGGTAGGGTTGTAGAGACGAAGCAGGTTTCAGGTTTTCTCTGATTTGCGGCACCCTGCCGCGGGCACGTGCTTCTCTTCGTGTCGCGGCGCTTACACGAAGGATACTGTTGACCAGGCTTTGCACCTAAAGTCTACTCAAGCGAATAGTTTAGGTTCAAGATAGTCGTCTGAACCTGAAGTCCCTCTTGAACCAAAAGTCGGCTCTAGCCCTAGATCGTGGATGGCTCGCACCAATACGCAGACTGACAAGCTCTCCAAAGAACGGAAGGTGGAGGTAGCCCGCAAAGCCGCTAACGCCCGTTGGGAGAAGTGGCGGCGGGAGCGACAGCAAGAAGAGGAATCGTCCTAACGCGCCGCGTTTAGGTGCGAGGTTTCTCTACGGCTTTAGCCGCGTAAGCGGAGCACAAACCACCGCACCGCGCGTACCGCGAGCAACACGGTGAGTACCACGATGACAAGTACCATGAGTATTTCTACATTGCCCACAAATACATCTTACACTATCCGGGGTTTTGGTTCGGGCTCCCGACTTCTGGTTCAACCGGGGGTTTTGGTGCAAGTCCCGTTGACCAGGCTCTTGCTGATGCCTATCTCTTCGCCAGGTAGACGCCGGCCACGATAACGGCGGCGCCCACCAGTTGTTGGGGGCCGAAGCTCTCGCCGAGGAGGACTATGCCGGCGCTGACGCCGATCAGGGTGACCAGGTACTGGTAGATGAGGACGCGGTTGGCGCCGGCCCTGGAGACGCCCCAGCCCCAGGCGGCGAAACCGAAGGCGGAGGAGAAGAGCAGGGAGTACGCGGCGGCGGCCCAGGTCGTCGCGTCGAGGGAGGCGAGATCCAGGGGTCGGGGGTCGAGGAGGGCCAGCGGGAAGGCGACGAGGCCGCCGAGGGTCATGGCGTAGGCGGCGAGCGAGATCGGGGGGTAGCGCCCGAGGAGACCTATGGAGAGAACGGTGTAAGACCCCCAGAAGACGGCCGCCGCGAGTATTAGCGCGTCCCCGGCGAGGCTGGTGCCGGCGAACTCCAGGCCCCCGTAGACGATAAAAC
>JACDFX010000309.1 GCA_013815575.1 Rubrobacter sp. | reverse complement strand
ACCCGGAGCCGCTTAGAACCCTCGCCCTCCTCCTCTCCCTGATCCCACACCGCCCCCACGAGTTCCTCGACCGCGCCGCCGGCTACGCCGACCTCGGCCTCGAGCGCCTCTCCGGCACGCTGCCAACGGACGAAACGATGACCTGGGAGGAGGCCCTGCGAGACCTCGACGGCCCGCACGGACGCGTCATGAAGATACTGGAAGAACCGGCCCTGAGGGAGATCGAAGAACGCACGCGTCGCCTGCTAGAGGGCATCCGCGCAGAGGATGCCTTCAGCCGGCGCTGGGCCGCCGACTCCATCTTTGCCCGCCTCAACTACGTGGTCTGCCGCCTGCTAGAGCCCGACGTGGTCTTCGAGACGGGGGTCGCCTACGGTGTCAGCTCGGCGTTTACCCTTAGAGCCCTGGAAGAGAACGGCCGCGGCACGCTCTACAGCGTGGACCTACCGCCCCTCAGAAGGCAGTACGAACGCTACTGGGGCGTCGCCGTGCCTGAGGGCCTCCGCGATAGGTGGCGCCTGCATCGCGGCTCCAGCGGGCGCACACTGCCGGATCTCCTCCGCAGGACCGGCCCCGTGGACCTCTTTGTCCACGACAGCCTCCACACCCTCCGCAACATGCGCCGCGAGTTCGACACCGTCTGGCCTCACCTCCGTCCCGGCGGCATCCTTCTCGCCGACGACGTGGAGAGAAACTGCGCCTTCGCCGACCTGCGCCAGAGATCCCCAGCCCTCTGGCGCGTGGTCAGGGACCGGGAGAAGGCCCCCCTGCACGGCAAGGCCGCCCCGGTCGTCTTCGGGATAGCGGTGAAGTAGCTAGTACCCCGGTCGGCCCATCCTCTTGTACGTGATCTCCTTGCCCGCCTCCACGCCTGGCTGGTCGAAGGCGTTGACGCCGTAGAGGGAGCCTGAGACGGCGGTCTGTATTTCAAGGGCCTGAAAGAGGTAGCCGAGGTTCTCCTCGTTTACGGCGCGAAGTTTTATGGTCGAGTTGGGGCGGCCGGCCTCGGTGAGGGCCCTGCGCGTTGCGTCGCACTCGACGTTTAGGAGCTCGGCCATGGTGTGGCCGCCGAGGTAGCCGACGCCTTCGAGGTCCTCGTAGGCCTTCGGGATGGGCCTGTCGCGGGGATGCTCTTCTACCTCCACTATCTCTATTACCTTGTCCTGCGGACCTTCCATGTAGAGTTGGACCTGGGAGTGCTGGTCGGTGGTGCCGACGGCGCCGTGCGGGGTGGAGCCCTTGCCCCCCTTGCCGAGCGACTCCGCCCAGAGCTGGACGAACCAGGCCGCGAGCCGCTCCAGTGAGTCGGCGTAGGGCATCATGACCCGCACGTTGCGCCCCCTGGCCGTGTCCATCAGGTAGTGCATGGCCGCCCCGACGATCGCCGGGTGCTCCGCCCCCTGCGCTTCCACCTCGTCCACGCACTGGGCGGCGCCGGAGAGCAGGGCGTTCACGTCCAGGCCCGTCACCGCGGCCGGGAGCAGCCCCACCGGGGTGAGCACCGAGAACCGTCCCCCCACGTCGGCGGGGATGGGGAGGACCCGAAGGTCCTCGCGTTCGGAGATCTCCTTCAGGAAACCCTTCTCGGGGTCGGTCGTGGCGATGGTGCGCCCCTGGTAGCCGAAGGAGCCGAGGGCGTCCACGAGAAAATCCCGGAGAACGAGGAAGTTCGCCATCGTCTCGGCGGTCGAGCCGGACTTGGTGACGACGTTGACCCACGTGCCTCCTGGCTCGGCGACGTCGAGGATGGCGGACAAAGTCCCCGGGTCGGTGTTCTCGGCGAAGTGGACCCTGGGGCCCCTGCGCCCGGAGAGAGCGTTGTGGTAGGGGTGGTTCAGCGCCCGATGCACGGCCATCGGGCCCAGGGCGGAGCCCCCGATGCCTACGTGGACGAAGTCCGTGGCCCCCGAACCCCGAATCTCCTCTGCCAGGGCCGATGAGGCCTCCGCGTACTCCCGCGTCTCCGGCAGACGCATGAAACCGGGTGGATCGCCCAAAAGCCCATCCACCGCCTCTTTCAGGCGGGGTCTTACCCCGTCGAGGTCCTCCTGCCCCAGACCCCCCTCCACCTCTTGCAGGTTCAGGTAATCGAAGGTGACTTCGGCCATGTTGAATCTCCCCTCTTTACGGTACGCCTTCCGGGGACAGTGTAGTCCAGGGTATAATCCCCGGCCATCGTGGAGGATAAAGCCCCAATCGAAGAGACGATCTCCCGCCTCAAGGCCGCCTACCCCAACGCCCGTACGGAACTAAGTTGGACGAACCCCCTGGAGCTTCTGGTCGCCACCATCCTCTCCGCCCAGACCACGGACGTCCGGGTGAACCTCGTGACCCCGAACCTCTTCGCGAAGTACCCAACCGCCGCCGACTACGCCGGGGCCGACCCGGAGGAGCTGGAAGAAGACATCCGCCCGACCGGGTTCTTTCGCAACAAGGCGAAGTCCCTCCTGGGGATGGCCCGTGCCCTGGTGGAGGATCACGGCGGGGAGGTCCCCCGCACCATGCCGGAGCTCGTCGCCCTGCCCGGCGTCGGGCGCAAGACGGCCAACGTGGTCCTCGGCAACGCCTTCTCCATCGACGAGGGCGTCGTGGTCGACACCCACGTCCGGCGGCTCTCGAACAGGCTCGGCTTCTCTACCGAAAAAGATCCGGAAAAGATAGAGAGGGACCTCATGGAGACGGTGCCCAGGGAGGACTGGACGGTCTTCTCGCACCTCCTGATCCTACACGGCCGCAGCACCTGCAAATCCCGCAAGCCAGACTGCGAGAACTGCACCCTGAACGACCTCTGCCCCTCGGCTTTCCAGGCCTAGAAACGCCATGCCCCCCAACGACAGCGGCGAAGCCCTCCACGCCCACGTCCCACCGGAAGAGGGCTACGAGCTCTACCGGCACCGAAACGCGAGCGCGATGCGAGCCCGTGGCTGGCACGGCCACTACTGGGCCAGGCGCAACGCAACGGGCGAATACGAGATCCGAAGCGTCCCATCCTCCCTGGGAGAGCCCTCCGCACCCGGCGGCGTCGTGCCCGCGGAGGCCTTTGAGAGGCTGTACGTAAAGGCCGACCGCGTATAATGCTCCTTTAGAGAACACGGGGGCATGGCAGAGCGGACGAATGCGCTGGCCTTGAAAACCAGAGGCGCCAAAACGCCCGAAGGTTCGAATCCTTCTGCCCCCGCCGGCCTAACCTGTGCTGCATATTAAATTTGTTAAAAAACATTAAGGTATTGGAGACTTTTGGGTTTTGGTTATGTACACTGTGGGTAACTTCTCGGATGGAGAAGGTAATGCAGGCCGCTTAAGAAACGGAAACAACAGAAGGAGGACTGGATGAAGAGGGTAATACTCTTGGCAACTGTCGCATTCGTGGCCATGCTGGTCCTGGCGCCGATGGCAATGGCTCAGGATACCACCATGATGATGGAAAGCTCGATGATGGAAGACTCCATGATGATGGAGGACTCCAGTGGTCAGATGATGGAAGACTCCATGATGATGGAGGAGACCAGCGGCCAGATGAGCGACGATGATCTGCCGACCAGCGGTGGCCCGGCGATACTCTTGCCGGCGGCTGCTCTGCTCGTAGGTTCGGGCATTTTGACCTACGCGATCCTGCGCCGCAGGTAGCAGAAAACGTAACAAGCGGGGGACGGACCGCTTGGCGGTCCGTCC
>JACDFX010000308.1 GCA_013815575.1 Rubrobacter sp. | reverse complement strand
GGCCGCGGCCGGCGACCGGCTCGTGATCGCCGCCGGGGGCGACGGGACGGTCAACGAAGTCCTGAACGGCCTCTCTGGAGGCGCCACCCTTGGCATCCTGCCGCTCGGCACGGCGAACGTGCTGGCGCGGGAGCTCGGGCTGCCGCTAGAGCCGGAGGCCGCCTGCGGGAGGATACTTACCGGCAACGCCTTCCGGATGGACATCGGGGTGGCGACGGACGGGGAGGGGACCGGGCGGCGCTTCGCCTGCATGGCCGGCATCGGCTTCGACGCCGACGTCATCCGCGAGGTGGGGCCGCGCCTCAAACGCTACCTGAGGTCGCTCGCCTTCCCGATCGCCGCCCTCAAGGTCTACCTCCGGGGCGGGTTGCCGGAACTGCGGGTCGTGGACGGGGACACCACCCACGTGGCCCGGTTCGCCGTCGTCGCCAACGGTCGCTACTACGGGGGAGACTTCGAGACAGCCGAGGATGCCTCTCTGACGAGCGGCGGCCTGGAGATCGTCCTCGTCGAGAAGGTAGGCCTCCTCGCCCGACCCGATATCCTGGCCCACATCCTGGCGAAGCACCCGCTCGACCGCACGATGAAGTCGTTCCCGTCGCGGGCCGTCCGTGCAGAATCCGCGGCCGGCGGCGTGCGCGTACCGGTGCAGATAGATGGCGAGGTCTGGGGAGAGCTGCCGATGTCCTTCCGCGTCGAACCGGCAGCCGTGGCGGTGATCCGGTAGCGAAGTAGCGGGATGGTGGGTCCGGCGCGCGCGCATGGGCTATGATTCGGGGAAGACCGTAGGGAGAGGAGGCCGACAGCGTGCGCGTAGCGCTCTTTATTACGTGTTTCAACGACACCCTGTTTCCCGAGACGGGCAGGGCGACCGTCGAGGTGCTGGAGCGGCTGGGCCACGAGGTCGCGTTCCCCCTGGAACAGACTTGCTGCGGGCAGATGCACTTCAACACCGGTTATCAGAGGGAGGCGGTTCCGCTGGTGCGGCGCTTCGTCGAGATCTTCGAGCCCTACGACGCCGTCGTCGCCCCCTCGGGCTCCTGCGTCGGCATGGTCCGCGACCTCTACCCGATGGCCGCCGACCTCGCCGGCGACGCCGACCTGGCCCGCCGGGTGGACGACCTCGCCCCCAAAGTCTTCGAGCTCTCGGAGTTCCTGGTAAAGAGACTGGGCGTCACCGACGTCGGGGCTTACTACCCGCACCGGGTCACCTACCATCCGACCTGCCACTCCTTGCGGATGCTGAAGGTCGGGGAAGCGCCGCTCGAGCTTTTGCGCAGCGTGCGGGGGATGGACCTCGTCGGGCTCGGGGAGGCCGAGCAGTGCTGCGGGTTTGGGGGGACTTTCGCGGTAAAGAACGCGGAGACCTCGGCGGCGATGCTTGGGGATAAGATCCGGCGCGTCCTCGACACCGAGGCCGAAGTCTGCGCCGCCGGGGACAACTCGTGCCTCATGCACATCGGCGGCGGCCTCAGGCGCCTGCAGGCCGGCGTCGGGACCGTCCACCTGGCCGAGATACTCGCCTCGACGGAGGAAAGATGACCCCCAAAACCAAACCGCCCGACGCCTTCTCCCCCGGCGAGACCCCGACCTTCGAGGTCTCGGCCCGCGAGAGCCTCGCCGACTCCCAGCTCCGCCGCAACCTCGGCAAGGCAACCCAGACCATCCGCAACAAGCGCGCCGTCGCCGTCGAGGAGATGCCCGACTGGGAGGAGCTGCGGGAGGCCGGCCGCGCCCTAAAAGAACGCGTCTTGCGCCACCTCGACACGTACCTGCTGCAATTAGAAGAGTCCGTGACGAGGGCCGGTGGAATAGTCCACTGGGCTGGCGACGCCGACGAGGCGAACCGCATCATAGCCAGGATCGCGAAGGAGAAAGGTGCTGACGAGGTCGTCAAGGTCAAGTCCATAGCCACAGACGAGACCAAGCTCAACGAGCACCTGGAATCCGAGGGCATCCACGCGTTCGAGACCGACCTCGCGGAGCTCATCATCCAGCTCGCCGGGGAGAACTCGTCGCACATCCTGGTGCCGGCGATCCACAAGAACCGCGCGGAGATCCGGGAGCTGTTCCTGCGGGAACTCGACGTCGAAGAACTCTCGGACGAGCCGAAAGACCTGACGAACGCCGCCCGCCTCTACCTGCGCAAAAAGTTCCTGAACGCGAAGGTGGGCGTAAGCGGGGCCAACTTCGCCGTCGCCGAGACCGGCACCGTCTCCGTCGTCGAGTCCGAGGGAAACGGGAGGATGTGTACGACGCTGCCCCCCGTCCTCGTCACCCTGATGGGCATAGAGAAGATCATCCCGAAGTGGCAAGACTTCGAGGTCTTTATGCAGCTCCTCCCCCGCTCCTCGACCGCCGAGCGGATGAACCCCTACACCTCGTTCTGGACCGGGGTGTCCGGCGAAGCCGGTGACGGCCCGGAAGAGTTCCACCTCGTCTTGCTGGACAACGGCCGGACGGACGTTTTGGCCGACGAGATCGGGCGCCAGACCCTCAACTGCATCCGGTGCTCGGCTTGCCTGAACGTCTGCCCCGTCTACGAGCGTACCGGCGGCCACGCTTACAACTCCGTCTACCCCGGCCCCATCGGTGCCATCCTGACGCCCCAACTCGTCGGCATCGGAAAGCCAGGCCCTGACTCCTTGCCCTATGCCTCGTCGCTGTGCGGGGCTTGTTATCAGGTTTGTCCCGTCAAGATCAACATTCCCCAGGTCCTCATCCACCTGCGCGGCAAGGTCGTCCGCCACAAGCAGGATAAGGGCGGCCTGCCCGAGAAACTCGACCCGGAGAACGTCGCGATGCAGGCGCTGGCGAAGACGTTCTCGGACCCTGCGCTCTACGAGAACGCCCAGAGGCTCGCCAGGGTCGGCCAGTGGCCCTTCGCCCGGGGCGGCAAGATAACCAGCCTCCCCGGCAGGCTCGCCGGCTGGACGAAGGTGCGCGACCTGAAGCCCGTGCCGAAGCAGTCTTTCCGCGAGTGGTGGAAGGAGGAACGGGGCTAGTGGCTACGGCGAAGGAGACGATCCTCTGGCGCGTCCGCCGCGCCACGCGCGACGTGCCAGAGGGTGAGCGTCCGGAGGACGTACCCGTAGAGCGCGGCTATCGTAAGGAGGGTGGCGGTGCTCGGTCGGAGATCGTGGCCCGCTTCGCGGAGAACGTCGCCGAGTACGAGGCGACCGTCCACCGGGTAGAGAGAGGCGACCTGCCGGGACGCATCGGGGAGATCCTGACGAGACGCGGCCTCAAGAAGCTCGTCGTTCCGTCGGACCTGCCGGAAGGGTGGGTTCCGAGAGGCGGCGAAGTCCTGCGCGACGAAGAAAACAGCCGCCTCACGAACGAGGAGCTCGACGGCGCGGACGGCGTGCTGACCGGCTGCGCACTTGGCATCTCCCAGACCGGCACCATCGTTCTCGACGCCGGCCCCGGGCAGGGACGCCGCGCGCTCACCCTGCTGCCCGACTACCACCTGTGCGTCGTGCGCGAGGAGCAGGTAGTGGACCTCGTCCCCGAGGCGTTCGCGAAGCTGGAAGAGACGGTCAAGGGCGAGGGCCGGGCCATCACCTTCATCTCCGGCCCCTCCGCGACCTCCGACATAGAGCTCAACCGGGTCGAGGGCGTACACGGGCCGCGCGCTTTGGAGGTCCTGATCGTTGGCTGAGCGGGGGAGAACGTGAG
>JACDFX010000307.1 GCA_013815575.1 Rubrobacter sp. | reverse complement strand
GTCGGGGATGTTGCGGGCGCCGTAGGCGATGGTGGCCGCGTCGAAGCGCCCCGACGGCACGCCCGCGAGGTCCGTCGCGTCCCCGAGCCGGTACTCGACGTTCGGCGCGGGCCTTGCTTCCGCAGCGCGCAACATCTCGGGCGAGAAGTCCACGCCGAGCACGGAGCCCGCAGGTCCCACGGCGCCCGCCAGCGCGCGGGTCAGGCTCCCGGTGCCGCAGGCGAGGTCGAGGGCTGTGTCGCCGGGCCTCAAGGCCGTCGCTTGGACCACCTTGCGGTTCCAGAGCTTGTAGAGGCCTGCGGTCATGACGGCGTTCAGGAGCTCGTAGCGGCCGGCTATGCGATCGAACATCTCCCGCACGAGGCGGGCCCGGTCCTCACCGGAAGGCAGGGCCCCGGCCGGCCGCCGGGGGTTACTCGGGCCCGTCACGGAGCTCCCGCGCGGCCAGGCGGACCCTCTCCTCGGAACCGTCGGCGCCCTCACCGGAGACGATGTCGAGCAGGCCCGCGAGATGCGGCGTCCAGGTCTCCACGGTGACGGATTCACCGGAGGCGATGCGTCCCGCGCCGTCCCGGATCATGCGTCCTGCCACCGCCACGAAGCGCGGCTCGTCGAGCCGGGCGATGGTCTCGACGGAGAGCGCGTAGGCGTTGTCCCCCACGAGCACGCCGTCGTCGGTGGCACCCCCGGGCCCGAAGCCGTAGTGCGCGTCGAAGCCCCGCTGCAGGTGCCCGAGGGCGTGGGCGACGACCTCCGCGCGGCCGTCCCGCTCCGGCAGGCCTTCGGCGGCCCTAAGAAAGATGGCTTCCAGGGAGATACCGGGCGTGCGCCGCGTCGTCCCCTCCACTAGCCCTTTCCCCCGGCGAACCACTCGCGGGCCGCCTCGAAGGTCTTGTCCAGGTCCTCGTCCGAGTGGGCGGCGGAGATGAACCCGGCCTCGTACTGGCTCGGCGCGAGGTAGACGCCGCGCGAGAGCATGTGCCAGAAGAAGTCCTTGAAGGCCCCCGTGTCCGAAGCTGCGGCCGAGGCGAAGTCCGTCACCGGGCCCTCCGTAAAGAAGATGCTCACCATCGAGCCGACCCCGTTGACCGTGTAGGGAAGATCTCCCTGCGAGGCTACGGCCTCCATGCCACTCTTCCACCGTTCCCCGAGCTCCTCCAGGCGCTCGTGGACCCCCGGCTCGCGCACGGCCTTCAGGGTGACGAGGCCAGCGGCCATCGCCAGCGGGTTGCCCGAGAGGGTGCCGGCCTGGTAGACGGGGCCCGAGGGTGCTACCAGGTTCATGATCTCGCGCTTTCCGCCGTACGCGCCTACCGGCAACCCGCCGCCAATGATCTTGCCGAGGCACGTCAGGTCAGGCACGACCCCGTACCGCTCCTGCGCCCCGCCTCGCGCCACCCTGAACCCGCTCATCACCTCGTCAAAGATCAAGACGACACCGTACTCCGACGTCAGCTCCCGCAACCCTTCGAGGTAGCCCTCGGCCGGCGGCACGCAGCCCATGTTCCCGGCGACGGGCTCCAGGATAACGGCGGCGAACTCCTCGCCCTCCCGCCCGAAAAGCTCGCGCACGGCCTCCAGGTCGTTGTACGGAAGAACCGCCGTGTCCTTCGCGGCGCCCTTCGTGACGCCGGGGCTGTCCGGGAGACCTAAAGTGGCGACGCCGGAGCCGGCGGAGACGAGCAGGGCGTCGCCGTGGCCGTGGTAGTTGCCGTCGAACTTGAGGATACGCTCGCGTCCCGTGTAACCGCGGGCGAGCCGGATGGCGCTCATCGTCGCCTCCGTGCCGGAGTTGGTCATACGGACCATCTCTAGCGAGGGAACCATCTCGCACACGAGCTCGGCGAGCTCGACCTCCATCTCGGTCGGGGCGCCGAAGGTCGTGCCCTTGCGGGCGGTGCGTTCTATCGCCCCGATCACGTCGGGGTGGGCGTGGCCCAGCACGAGCGGCCCGTAGCTCATCACGTAATCGACGTAGGAGTTGCCGTCGGCATCGAAGATGGTCGAGCCCTCGCCCCATTCCATGAATAGCGGGTCGCCGCCAACGGAACGGAAGGCCCGCACGGGGCTGTTCACGCCGCCGGGCATACGTTTGACCGCCCGCTCCATGAGCCGGGCGGAACGGTCCATCCTCAACAAAGTCCTCGCATCCAGGCTCTCGCCGCTACGCCTCAAACGCGAACCCCCTTTTAAGCGTCTGACGGAAGTTTATTACCCCGGGCAAACGCCGGTGGTGACAGAGCTTACCCTAATACAGGGGGTCGTATCGACGTGCGGGACCGTCTACGAAGACAAACTCCTCAGGCGTTCCCCCGCTCCATCAGCCAGGAGCACCACTCGTCTATCCCCTGGCCAGTGGCGGCGCTGGTGAGGATGCGCCCGACGCCGGGGTTGACCGCGTCCAGGTTGCGCAAGAAAAGCTCGAGGTCGAAGTGGAGGTGCGGGAGGAGGTCCATCTTGTTGATCAGGACGAGGTCGGCCGAGCGAAACATCAGGGGGTATTTGAGGGGTTTCTCTTCGCCCTCCGTGATCGCGTAGACCATCACCCGAACGTCCTCGCCAACCTTGAACTCCGCCGGGCAGACGAGGTTCCCCACGTTCTCTATGATGAGCACGTCGATGTCGTGCAGGGGGAGCTCGGCCAGGCCCGAGCGGACCATGTTGGCGTCGAGGTGGCACTCGCCGCCGAAGCCCGCGTCGGTGTTGACCTGCACTATAGGGGTGTGGAAGCGGGCCAGCCGGTCGGCGTCGAGCGTCGTCTGCACGTCGCCTTCCAGCACCCCGATCCGGACCTTCCCGAGCGTCCGGTCGAGCGTGTGCTCCAGCAGCGCGGTCTTCCCGGCCCCTGGCGAGCTCATCATGTTTACGACGAAGTTGTTGGCGTGGTCGAACCTCTGGCGGTTTGCCTCGGCGAGCGCGTCGTTGGCGTCCAGTACCCCTTCGAGAACAACCTTTTTGACGGCGGTGCGGTGCATGTTGGGCCTCCCTTTGGTCGGCGCTTCTAGCGGTCAGCTATCAGCTCTTCGTTGTTCTGCTGCTCCTCCATCTCCAGCGATTCGACGTAGAGCTCCTCTCCGCGGGTGATCTGCAGGTTCGATTCCCCACACGCTTCGCATAGCAGGGGGAAACTCTTCAGGACGCTCTCGGTGCCGCAGTCCTGGCACCGGCCGGCGGCGGGGACTTCTTCGAGGACCATCTCTGCGCCTTCCACCGTCGTTCCTTGCGCCACGAGGTCGAAGCTGAAGGAGAGCGCGGAGGGGACGACCTGGCGGAGGTGGCCCACCTTGAGAAAGACCTTCGTCACCGTGCGCCCGTCGGCGTGGCGGGCGGCGATATCCACGACGTGGCCGGCTATGGCTAGCTCGTGCACGGGCTAGCCGGGCTCCCGGAGCAGGTCGTCCACGAGGCCGCGCAGCGTGTGGTAGACGGAGGCCTGGACCTCCTGGATGCGCGGGATGTAGTCCGAGCGGACTACGATGGTGTGGTCCGCCAGTCCTTCGGAGAGGATGCGGCCCCCGTCGTAGCCCAGGATCGCGACGGTGAGGAGCCCTCGTCCGCGGGCCTCGGCGAGGGCGGAGAGGATGTTCCTCGACCCGCCGCTGGTCGAGAAGGCGACCGCGACGTCCTCCGGCCTGGCGTGGGCAATGAGTTGGCGGACGAAGATGGCCTCCGGGCCGATG
>JACDFX010000306.1 GCA_013815575.1 Rubrobacter sp. | reverse complement strand
GGGCGTTGAGGTGGGCGTCACCGCCGAGGAGCCCGTCGGGGGCGTGCCGCCGGAGTCCGAAGTCTTCAGGGGAGATCTCGTACTCCTTGAGGTCCCCGTTTGAGACTTCGGCGACTACCGTCTCCGCGCTCGTCGTGATCTCATCCATCCCGTCCTTCCCGTGGACCACGAGCGCCCGCCGGGCCCCGAGGTCCCGCAGGGCTTCGGCCACGGGCCGGACGAACTCCGCGCCGAAGACGCCGACGAGCTGGCGCTTCGCGCCCGCCGGGTTCGTCAGGGGTCCGAGAAGGTTGAAGATCGTACGGAACGGCAGCTCGGCCCGTACCGGGGCGACGAAGCGCATCGCGGGGTGGTGCGTGCGGGCGAACATGAACCCGATGCCCGCCTCCTCGATGCACCGCGAGACCTGCTCGGGCGTGAGCTCTATCTCGGCGCCTAAAGCCTCCAGCACGTCAGCGCTCCCGGCCCGGCTCGTCGCCGCCCGGTTGCCGTGCTTGGCGATGACGACCCCGGCCCCGCGCGCCACGAAGGCGGCCGCGGTCGAGACGTTTATGGTCCCCTTGGCGTCGCCGCCGGTGCCGCACGTATCCACGACGTCGGGCGGGGCTTCAACCGATGCTGCGAAGCGGCGCATGGCGCGGGCAAAGCCGACGATTTCGGACACAGCTTCGCCCTTGACCCTGAGCGCGGTCAGGAGGGCTGCGGTCGCGACCGGGTTCACGTCCCCCTCCATGATGGCCTCCAGCGCCCTCTCGGCCTCGCCCTCCGTCAGGGACTCCCCCCCGGCGGCCTTGCGCAGCGTCTCGCGGAGCACGGCTACCCTTCCAGAAAGTTTTTGAGGAGGTCGCGACCGTGGCGGGTCAGGACGCTCTCGGGGTGAAACTGAACGCCCTCTACGGGGAAGTCGCGGTGGCGCACGCCCATGATGGTGCCGTCTTCGGTGCGGCTCGTCACGACCAGGCAGTCCGGCATACTCTCTGGATCGATGACGAGCGAGTGGTACCTCGTCGCCTCGAAGCCCTGGTCGATCCCGGCGTAGACGCCCTCGCCGTCGTGCAGGATCTTCGCGGTCTTCCCGTGAACGGGCTCGCCGCGCACGATCCTGGCCCCAAAGGCCTGACCGATGCTCTGGTGCCCCAGGCACACCCCGAGCAGCGGCGTGTCTCCGCCGACCTTCTCTATAAGCTCCACCGAGACCCCTGCCTCGTTGGGCGTGCAGGGACCCGGCGAGACGACTATCCTGTCGGGACGGAGCGCGGCCACCTCTTCGGGCGTCACCTCGTCGTTGCGGCGCACGAGGACCTCGGCGCCGAGCTCCCCCAGATACTGGACGAGGTTGTACGTAAAGGAGTCGTAGTTGTCTATGACGAGAACCCGCATGAGCCCCGGAATTCTAGCCGATAGTCCGCGAAGGAACAGGGGGAAGAACTCGTGACCCTCCTCCTGACCGAGAACCAGGTCGAAGAGCTCCTCGACATGCCCGCCACGCTGGAGTCCGTCGAGGCCGTCCTGCGCCAGCAGGCCGAGGGGAGGGCCACCAACCGCGCCCGCCGCCGGGTCGCCCTCCCCAAGAGCGGCCTGAACGTCATGTTCGCCGGCGCCCCCGAGATAAACGCCCTCGGCCTGAAGGCCTACACCATCGCCCGCGGCGGCGCCCGCTTCTACACCATGCTCTTCGATTCCGAGACCGGCGAGCTCCTCTCCATCCTCCAGTCGGACAAGATGGGCCAGATGCGCACCGGTGCTGCGAGCGGCGTCGCCACGAAGCACCTCGCCCGCGAGGACGCGAAAACGTTAGGCATCTACGGCGCCGGCTGGCAGGCCGAGAGCCAACTGGAGGCCATCGCCGCCGTGCGGAACCTCGAACGGGTCATCGTCTACAGCCGCAACGAGGATTCGCGCAAGAGGTTCGCCGGGAAGATGGGCGAGAAACTCGGGATGGATATCGAGACGACGCACGCCGCCGAGGAGCCGGCCGCGCAGGACATCGTGGTGACCATGACCTCGTCGGGGGAGCCGGTGTTGCACGGCGAATGGCTCAGGCCGGGGGCGCACGTCAACGCCGCCGGGTCGAACTTCCTGTTCAAGACCGAGATCGACCGGGAGGTGGTCAAACGGGCGGCCTTTGTCTGCGCCGACGCCCGTGAGGAGCTCGGCCTAGAAGCCGGCGACCTCATGCCCTCCCTTGAGACGGGCACCCTCCTGCCCGAGGCCGTCTACGAGCTCGGCCAGGTCATCGCCGGCCACGTCCCGGGTCGCAAGGGCCCGGAGGACATAACCCTCTTCGCCAGCCAGGGCCTCGCCCTCGAAGACCTCGCCGCCGCCCGCGTCATCTACGACCGTGCCGTCGAGCGGGGCGTCGGCCAGAAGATAGACTTCTGAGGCAGGCCAGTAAGGCGACAGCCGCAGGGGTCGGATGACGCCCCCGACAGTGCCGGATCTCCGGCGGGCGCGGCTCGCGGTTCTCGCGGTGTTCTTTCTGAACGGGTTCGCGCTCGGGAGCTGGTTCGTCAGGATACCGGCGGTGCAGAACGGGCTGGGGGTCGGGGAGGGGTTGCTCGGGGTGGCGCTGCTTGGCGCCGCGGTCGGGGCGCTCCTCTCGATGACGGTGACGGGGGCCCTGATCTCACGCCTCGGCAGCCGCCGGGTGGTCGGGGTCACGGCGCTCCTGCTCCCCGTCTCCCTGGTCCCGCTCGCCCTCGCGCCGAACGTGCCCACCCTCGCGCTGGCGCTCGTGTTCGTCGGGGCGAGCAACGGGGCGCTTGACGTCTCGATGAACTCCCACGCCGTGGCGGTCGAGGGGCGATACGGGCGCCGCATTATGTCCTCCTTCCACGCCTCGTTCAGCTTCGGGGCTCTGGCCGGCTCCGTCCTCGGCGGCGGCGTCGCCTACCTGGGCATCGGCGTCCTCCCCCACTTTCTCGTGGTCTTCGTCCTCGCGACCCTCGCCACTGTCCCAGCCTACCGGGCTTTACTGCCCTCGGACGCGGACGCCGCCGATGGTGGGGCGCCAGCGTTCGCCCGCCCGACGCGGGCGCTTCTCGGCCTGGGCGTCATCTCTTTCTGCGTCCTGCTAGGCGAGGGCGCGATGTCTGACTGGTCCGCCGTCTACCTGGACAACGCCCTCAAAACAGGCCCCGGCTTCGCCGCAGCGGGCTACGCGGCCTTCTCCCTGGCGATGGCCCTCGGCCGCCTCTTCGGAGACCGCCTGTCCGAGAGGTTCGGCCCGACCCGCCTCGTCCGCCTCTGCGGCGCCGTGGCCGCCGTCGGACTCGGCACGGCCCTCGCCGTCGGCAACCCCGTCTTCGCCCTCGTCGGCTTCGCCTGCGCCGGCGCGGGCTTCTCCGTCGTCTTCCCCCTCGCCCTCAGCGCCGCCGGCGGGACGAAGGGGATCGCCCCCGGGCCGGCGCTTGCCGCCGTCTCGACCGCCGCGTACACGGGCTTCCTCATCGGTCCCCCCACCATCGGCTTTATCGCCGAGATCGCCGGCCTCGGCACCGCCCTCTACCTCGTCGTAGGCCTGAGCACGGCGATCTTCCTCCTCGGCGGCACCGTGCGCGGCGAGAGCGGCAAAGCCAAGTAACCCGTAGAATGCCACCCCTAACGGTAACCCAAAACCTTATACCTAAGACCTTACCGGAGGTAGAGCAATGATAGAGAGGCGGCCGGACACCGGCGGAGAGTACGAGCCGCTCGGCGCCGTGGATGG
>JACDFX010000305.1 GCA_013815575.1 Rubrobacter sp. | reverse complement strand
TTAGTTCCTCCGGATCTCGTTTTAGTTAACGGACGGGTTGTACTACGTTAGCCGGGTAAACCGCCCGCCATCTTGCGAAGCCTCTCACCGGTAAGCGCCTCCGTCGCGCGCAGGAGCCGCGGCTCCGCGCCTGAGAGATCCACCACGGCCGACGCCTCGCCGCTCCCGGGTTCGCCCTCCACCACGAGATCCACGTCCGCCAGCACCCGCGGGTCCACCTCGCCGAGCGACCTCGGCGCCGGCCCGCCCGAAGGGTTCGCGCTCGTCGCGTACAGAGGCCCCCCATGGGCGCGCAGAACGTCCACGACGGCGCCGCCCGGAACCCGAACCCCAACGGTCCCCCCTCCATTCCGGTTCAGCACCAGCGTCAACGGCCCGGGCCAGAGGGCCTCCGCCAACGTGCGGGCGAGCGGTGACACTCCGGTTGCGAGGGAGAACGCCTCCCCGGCCGACGCGCAGAGCAGGGCGAGCGGCTTGCCGGGGTCACTCCCCTTGACCTCGTTGAGCCGCCGCGCCTCCACCGCCACCAGCCCGACCACGGTCTCGGTCGGCACCAGTACGACCCCGCCGTTACGGAGGACGGCGGCCGCCTCCCTAGCGGGGACCGTCGTCATTCCTCCCACCGCAGCAGCGCCGCCCGGTTCGTTCCAGCGAGGTCTCTGCGCAGGCCCAGCGGCACGAACCCGGCGTCCCTGCCGAGGTCCAGGACGGCCTCCCCCTGCCCGTCCCCCACCTCCAGCACCACGCCCGCGCCGTTCTTTAGCAGCGGCGGCGCTTCGTCGAAGATGCGGCGGTAGAAGAAGAGGCCGTCCGGCCCGCCGTCGAGGGCCGGACGCGGGTCCCAATCCCGCACCTCGGGGGCCAGTGTTTTCAGGGTCTTCTCCTCGATGTAGGGCGGGTTGGAGACCAGGATGTCTACCGCGCGCTCCAGAGACTCGAGGCCGGCGAAGAGGTCCGTGTGGTGGAAGCGGACGGATGCGTTGTTCTCGGCCGCGTTGCGTCTGGCGGCCCCGAGCGCCACCGCCGAGAGGTCCGTGGCGTGTACCGTGGCCCGCGGACGTTCCTGGGCGAGGGAGATCGCGATGGCTCCAGAGCCCGTTCCAACGTCGAGAACGACACCCTCGCCCCCACGTTTGTCGAAGAGTTCGAGGGCGGCGTCTACCACGCTCTCGGTGTCGGGGCGTGGGACGAGGGTCCCTTCGTTCAGGCGCAGGACGAGGTTGCGGAAGTAGGCCAGCCCCAGTATCCGCTGCACGGGCTCCCGGTTGGCGCGGCGTCCGACCCAGGCCCTATATAGCTGCGTCTGCTCGTCTGTAAGCGGCCGGTCGTGGAGGTGGATCTCGCCGCGTCCGACACCGAGAAGTTCCGAGAGAAGAACTTCGGCGGAGGCCTCGGGTTCGGGGACGCCGGCCCCCTGGAGTTTCCGCGTGGCGTTGCGGGCGGCGTCCCGGGCGCCGGGGCCGGTTGGCATCCGTCAGCCGGGGGTTCCGGCGGTCTCGGCGGCGAGCTTCTCGGAGCGCTCCTTGGCGGCCAGGGCCCTGGTGAACTCTTCGAGGTCGCCACCTAGAGTGGCTTCGAGGTTGTGGGAGGTAACGCCAACGCGGTGGTCGGTTATGCGGCCCTGCGGGAAGTTGTAGGTGCGGACCTTCGCCGAACGGTCACCAGTTCCGACCTGGGCCTGCCGCAGCGCGCCCTCCTCCTGGGCCCGCTCCTGCATCTCGCGTTCGAGGAGGCGGGACTTCAGGATCTTCATGGCCTGCTCCTTGTTCTGAAGCTGGCTCTTCTCGTTCTGGCACGTAACGACCAGGCCGGTCGGCTTGTGCGTGATGCGCACCGCCGAGTCCGTGGTGTTCACGCTCTGGCCGCCGGGCCCGCTGGAGCGATAGACGTCTATCTCGAGGTCCCCGGCGCTGATCTGCACGTCCACGTCCTCAGCCTCGGGCAGAACCGCGACGGTCGCCGTAGACGTGTGTATCCGACCCTGGCTCTCGGTCTTCGGCACCCGCTGGACGCGGTGGGTGCCGCCCTCGTGCTTGAAAACGGAGAAAGCCCCGTCGCCCTGGATCTCGAGGGAGACCTCGCGGAAGCCACCGACCTCGGCCGGGCTGGAGGAGAGCGTGTCGTGCTTGAACCGGAGGCGTTCGGCGTAGCGGGAGTACATCTCCATCAGCTCGCCGGCGAAGAGGGCGGCCTCGTCGCCGCCGGCACCGGCCCGGATCTCGATGATCACGTCCTTGTCGTCGTTCGGGTCGCGGTCGATGAGCTCCGTCCGGATCGTCTCCGAGAGCTCCTCTATCTTCTCCTCGGCCTCCTGCGCCTCCGCCGCGTAGTACTCCCTCGTCTCTGCGTCCTCCGCCTGCGGAACGAGCTCCCGCGCCTCCTTCTCGGCCTCCACCGCGTCGAGCAGTTGCCGGCTCATCTCGGCGCCCCGGCGCATTCTCGAGTGCTCCTTGGCGACCTCGGCGTAGTGGCGCTGGTCGTTGTAGATGTTCGGGTCCGAGAGTTCCTTGTTTAGCGCTTCGTAGCGGCCGAGGGTCTCCTCGGCCAGCTTCACGACCTGACCGTCCATGTTAGATCACCAGCTTATTCGTCGCCTCGTTAGGCTCGATCTTCGACTGCTCTTCCATCGAAAGCACCTTCTTCAAGGACGCCATCGCCACCTCGACCATGTCGTCCGAGGGCTCCCGCGTGGTCAGCCGCTGCATCTGCAACCCCGGCCAGACGAGTATCTTCACGATTGGGTTCTTCTCGTTGCGGGCGCTCCACATGATGAACTCGAAGGCAATACCCGCGACGAGGGGGATGACGACCACCCGGCTCGCCAGCATGTAAAGCCAGCCCTCCACCCCGAGCAACGAGAAAGCCAGGATGGACAGAACGAGCACGTACAGTACGAAGCTCGTCCCGCAGCGGACGTGGCTCGTGTCAAGCTTGTGGGAGTTCTCCGGGACCAGTTCCTCGCCCCGTTCGTAGACCTTTATGGCCTTATGCTCTGCGCCGTGGTAGGCGAAGAAACGTTTAATATCCTTGCTGATCCAGGTAATGCCGAGGATGTACAGGATAAAGATCCCGATCCGGATCGCACCCTCTATCAGGTTGAACAGCACGGGGTTCTCGATGCTCGACCCGAGAAGCGCCCCGAGGCCTTTCGTGCCAAAAACAGGAGCAACGAGAAACAGGCCGAAGCCGAGCACGAGCGCGAAGATCAGCGTGCCCGCTATCTCTTTCTTGGAGAGATCCTCTTCCTCGCCGAGCGCGATGTTCGTCGAGAGCGTGAGCGCCTTCATCCCGAGCCAGAGCGTCTCCCCGAGCGAGAGGGCGCCCCTGATGATGGGCAGCCGGAAGAGCTTGCTCTTGCGGGTTACGGAGCGAAAAGGCTCGGCCCGCAGCTCGACGTTACCTTCGGGAGAGCGGACCGCCATCCCCCAGAAGTTGGGGGAGCGCATCAGCACGCCCTCCATTATGGCCTGGCCGCCGACCCTCAATCGGTGTCCCCTACTGCCGGCTCTGGCGGGCCTGGCGGCGGTTCTCGAACCGCTGCACCCGGCCGCCGGTGTCGACTATGCGCTGCTTGCCGGTGTAGAACGGATGGCTGGCACTTGAGATGTCGAGCTCCACGAGCGGGTACTCGTTGCCGTCCTCCCAGGTTATGGTCCGACTCGTCTCGATAGTCGAGCGGCTGAGGATCGAGAACTCCGCGCTGTTGTCGCGGAAC
>JACDFX010000304.1 GCA_013815575.1 Rubrobacter sp. | reverse complement strand
GCCCCCCTTTCGCGTCCCTGACTACTTCTCTTTGACGTAGGCCCCGGGGGCGTCTTCTATCGGGGGATATTTTTCGCTGCCCATCTCTGGCGGGTTCGCCTCTTTGCCGGAGAAGGGTTCGAGCCAGTTCGTCCAGTCCTGCCACCAGGAGCCCTCGTGCTCGGTGGCGGTAGCGCGCCACTCTTCTGCGGTGGCGACGGAGCCGGCGTCGCCGGACTCGTTGACCCAGTGGCGGCCCTTCTCCTTGCTGGGAGGGTTGATCATGCCGGCTATGTGGCCCGAGTTGGCGAGCGCGAAGCGGGTCTTGGCGTTGGTGATCTGGCCGATCTTCCACGCCGAGTACCAGGGCACGATGTGGTCCTTCTCGGCACCCACGGCGTAGACTTCGCCTTCTATGGTCCCGAGGTCTATCTTGCGGCCCTTCACCTCGACCTTGCCTGGCTTGACGAGGTTGTTCTCCAGGTACGTGTTCCTGAGGTAGAAGGAGTGGGCGTCGCGGGCCATGCGCGTGCCGTCGGAGTTCCAGTAGAGGAGGTCGAAGGCCGGCGGCTTCTGGCCGAGCAGGTAGTTGTTGACGACGTTGGACCAGATCAAGTCGTTGGACCGGAGCAGGTTGAACATGTTGGCCATCTTGCGGTTATCCAGGTAACCGCGCTCCAGCATCTGCCGCTCCATAAACTCTATCTGCGGCTCGTCGATAAACACCGCGGTCTCCCCCACGTCGGTGAAGTCCTGCAACGAGACCATGAAGGTGCAGGCGTTGAACGGGTTCTCGTCCCCACCGGCGGCCAGCCAGGCTATCGTGACCGCCAGCAGCGTCCCGCCGACGCAGTAGCCGACCGGGTTGACCTTCTCCGAGCCGGTAATGTCCCTGACGGCCTCGACAGCGGCGAGGGTGCCTTTGGTCATGTAGTCCTCGAACTGAATGTGCTCCATCGAGGCGTCCGGGTTCTTCCAGGAGGTCATAAAGACGGTGTAGCCCTCGTCCACGAGGTACTTGACCATGCTGTTCTGCGGCCTGAGGTCGAGGATATAGTACTTGTTGATCCAGGGCGGGAAGAAGATTAGCGGGGTCTCGTGGACCTTCTCCGTCGTCGGCTCGTACTGAATAAGCTCTATGAGCTCGTTCTTGTAGACGACCTTGCCTGGCGTGATCGCCAGGTTCTCCCCCAGCTGGAAGGCCGTGGCGTCGGTCATGTTCATCCGGCCCTCTTCGAGGTCCGTAAGGAGGTTCCTGGCGCCCTCGGCGAGGCTGACCCCGCCGGTCTCGAAGGCCCGCTTGAGGGCCGCCGGGTTGGTCAGGAGGTAGTTGACGGGGGCCATGGCATCGACGAACTGCTGCAGGTGGAACCTGAGCTTCCGCTGCTCGTCCGTGTCCTGGCCGTCGGTCGCCTCGACCTCGTTCAGGAGGTACTCGGAGGCGAGCAGGTACGACTCCTTGAGCGTCTCGTAGTAGGGGTTCTCGCTCCAGTCCGCCTCGGAAAAGCGCTTGTCCGGACGGTCCTCTTCTTCTTTTTTGACCTCGATGCCCCAGAAACGGTTGGCGGCGTCCTGCCAGCTCTCGAAGGTGGCGCCCCACAGCTTCGCGTTGAAGTCCGTGGCCCGCTGCATGGCCTTTGCCGGATCCGACATTTCACGTTGCCAGAGGGTCTGGAGGGATTTGGAGATCTCGACCCAGTTTATGGGCAGAACGTTCTGAACGGGGTTCGCGTCCCAGAGCTTCTCCATCGTCGAAAGCAGAGGGTCGTTCTTTATAGTCCCGCTTGGAAGGTCTTCGGCCTCATCCCCGGTCGAGACACCGGGCGAGGCGAGCCAGGGGACGCTCGCGCCGGGTGCGGCCGTCATCGCGCCCATGTTCGCGCGCATCCACTGCGTCCACAGATCAAAGGGCGCCGGCGTGGGTCCCATCGTTCCGCTACCGCCCGTTCTTCTCTCGCTCATACCGTCCTCCAGACGTGCTGCTCTCATTGTGTTGCGGGACACAGTCTACCCGTTTTGGTCCTCCGTCAGACGCGAAACGTCAGGATATCCCGATCCAGGCTTTCGCCCGCGCGATCCAACCCCGGAAGACATTCATCGCGCCCCGCAGCCACCCTTCGGGCTCCCGCGGCTCCTCCCCCCTGGACCGACCGCCGGTCGCGCGGGCCGGCCGGGCCTCGCGAGACTTGAGGAAGCGCACGACCTCCCGGTTCACGTCGGCGAACCGCTCGATAAACACGAGGTGTCCGGCCTCTTCGAGGACCCGCAGCTTCGCGCCCGGGATCGCGTCCGCCAGGGCGCGGGCGTTGGCCGGCGGCACGTAGCGGTCTTCGGAACCATGGATCACGAGCGTCGGCGAGGTTATGTGCCCGACGTCCCCCGAAAGGTCGAACCGGGCCCCCGCCTTTGCCTGCCCGTAGTACGAGGCTGCCGATGGCGAGTCGGCCAGCCGCCAGTGCACGATCTTCTCGAACTCTTCCGGCTTCTGGGCCCGGTAAACCTCCCCCGTCGCCGCCTCCAGCGCCTTGCGGGCCGCGCCTTCGGCGCTAAAGGTCCCAAGACCCATCATGTCCGCGAGCGCCCCCGGCGACATCGCCTCAGGCCCCCGCCCCCCGTAGCTCGTGCATACAAGCACGAGCCGGTCCACGAGGTCAGGCCGCACGAGCGCGAGCTCCTGGGCCACGAAACCACCCAAAGAGGTTCCGAGCACGTGCGTCTTGCCCACCCCGAGGTGGTCCAGCAGAGAGACGACCTCGCCGGTCAGATCGGCGACGCCGTTGCGCAAACCCCTCTCCCCCCTGACGTCGAAGGTAATGGTGCGGAAGTGGCGCGAGAAGGCAGGGGTCTGCTTGAACCACCCCCACCGGCCGAACCCGAGCCCATTCACGAGGAGCAGCGGCGGCCCCTTACCCTGGACGTCGTAGTCTATGCTGGTGTTTTTGGTGATCGTCATGGGCATGTCGCCCTCCTCCGTCTCGGAAAACCCCTCTTACACCGCGTAGTACACCGGACCCTCCGGATACACGAGTGCGTCGAGCACGGCTTCGGCCGCCCCGAGATGCCCGCCTGTATACTCCGGCCCCGAAAGCGACCGCAGGCCAAACACCTCGAACCCATTATATTTACACTACACATACTGTCAATTTGCACTTAAGTGTCAAATGAACTTACTTTGCCTCGGATTCCGGGGGGTCAAAGGTGCCTCGGTATCGAGGATGGCGGTGGCCGCGCACGTTTTCGCGGGAACGGGAGGGTTACGAGACGCGGTATTCGGGCCCGGCTACACACTTTGGGACATTTTGGGCTCGGACGGCTGGTCGGGGGTTGCAGGGACCAGCGGATATAGTATTTATTGTATCAATCTGATGCTCGCGTCTTCTTTCCCTTTACCCCACTGGCGGGCATCGGTTTCCTGGGGGTGTTCGTTTGGCGCGGTCGAGATTGACCTTAGTTCCGGCGGCGCATATATTGGGCCGGGGACAGGTACAGCGAGGGAACCGCGAGGGGCAGAGATGACCGTCACGCCCGATAGGGTAAAGCGCGAGATCCGGCAGAACGATTTTATCCAGGCGGATCGCCTCCTTTCGGAGAGAGAGAAGGAGATCCGGGCGGGGGTACGCGAGTTCGTGGACCGGGAGGTGATCCCACCGGCCGCAGAACACTGGGACCGCGGGGAGTTCCTCTTCGAGGTGCTCCCGGGCCTCGGCGAGCTTGGCATCATGGGCGGGACTTTCTCCCCCG
>JACDFX010000303.1 GCA_013815575.1 Rubrobacter sp. | reverse complement strand
TCGTAGGGGTCGCGGTCGTCGCCGCCATCGGACTGTGGGGTTTTCTGGTCGAGCTCGACGCGCTCCAACGCGGACGCGCCACCATGGTGGTGCCGGTGGTCCTGGCGCTGCACACCATCCTGCCGATCCTCTGCGCACCGTTCCTCTTCGGCGAGACCCCGCCGGGGGGCTTCTTCGACCGCTCGATGCTCGGGGGCGGCGTCGTGGCGACCATCATCGGCATCTTTATCGTTGCCGGATCCCCCCGGAAGAGAGTCGGGGTGGAGGGTGAAGCACCCGTTAACGAACACCGAGGGAAGGATCGATCATGAAGAGCGAGAACTTCTGGTACAGGTCGGCCGGGGAGGGCTGGAGCCCCGCCCTCTACGACTGGTTCTTCTACCGGACAAAGCGCGGCCTGGCCCTGCGCGACGGGGAGGAGGATGTGGTCTACCGGCTGCTGGACGGCGGGCTCCGCCCGGACTCCCGGGTAGTGGAGTACGGCCCCGGAACCGGTCACTACACGCTGCCCCTGGCCCGGCGCTGCGCGAGCGTGGTCGCTGTCGAGCCCTCCGCCGAGATGCGGGAGCACCTGGGCGAGAGGCTCGCGCGGGAGGGCATAGACAACGTGGAGATAAGGGACGGCCTGATCGAAGGCGGACCAGGCTCCCCCGACCGCTTCGACGGCGCGCTCGCCGTAGGCCCACTGTACTACGTCAGGGACCTCCTGCCCGCGCTCTCGGCCGTCGGCGCGGGGCTCAAGCCCGGCGGCTGGGGCGTGTTCACGGTCCCCCTACGCAGCCTCGAGGGCACCTGGCAACTCGTGAGCGAACTACTAGCCAGGCGCCGCGCGTTCCTGCGATCCCCCGCCGAGGCCACCCTGACCGCCGAGCGAGCCGGCCTGGAGGTGCTGGGTACCGGCCTCACCGGCACCTCCAGGGGCGGCCTTAGCCTAGTGCTCAAGACGGTGACACCGCCGGATCCACCATCTAGTTAATCACGGAATGCCAGGCCGCAAGAGACGTTCTAACCCTCTTCGTACAGCCGGCGTCTCAGGTCGGCGACCTGTTGTTCCAGCTCGGAGATCCGGCGGTTCTTCTCCCTATTCTTGTCCCGCCAGCGGTCCCGGATCCTCTTCTCGAACTGCACGGAACTCTTGAGAACCCGTCGGCACTCGGCCTCCACCCGCGCACGCTCTTCCCGAATGCGCCGTTCATCCATAGCGCGCCAGTGTAGCGTAATGAAACCTTGCAAAGCCGAAGGGCCGTCCCTCTCCCGGGCTTTCGTGGCCGTCTTTCCCGGACGCTGAAACGCCCGCGCCCCAGATCCAACTTGAAACGGAGTCTCCTCGATCACCCGACGACGAGCCCCGCTACCTGGGGGCCGCCTATACCCCCGCCGCGCCCGCTCAGGCCTTCGTGATGGGCTTGTAGAAGAACGTGGCGTCACCAAGCCGGCCGTCGGGCCAGAGGGCGTAGCCGGGCACCAGGCCGACCCGCGTCCACCCCAAACGCCCGTAGAGGCGCTCCGCGTCGCCGCCGGAGCACGTGTCGAGCACGAGCAGGGTCTTGCCGGCCGCCCGCGCGGCGTCTTCGGCGGCCCGCATGAGGGCGGCCCCGATTCCCCGCCTGCGGGCGCGACGATGGACCAGCATCTTGGCCACGTCGGCCCGGTGCGGCTGATTCTCCGGCTGCCCCAGCACGACCTGCACGGTCCCGACGATCACGCCGCTCGCCCGGTCCTCGGCGACCAGAAGGATGCGCTTGCCGGCCACAATGCCCTCGGTGACGTCCCACCAGAACGCGCCGGCCTTCTCCCGCGCCAACGGCGTCATGAAACCGACGGAGGAGCCGCCCTCCACGCAGTCGATCAGGACCGCGGACAGGGCAGGAACGCTTTCCCTCGCCTCCCCCACCGACAGGGAACGGACAACGGCATGCTCGGTCATCGGGGTCTCCTTTTCAGAGCTTCGTCTCGCCACCGCCCGCCCGCGTCCGGTCGGTGGTGAGGGCCAGGACGTAGCGGGCGGGCCGGTCGGTCGGGTTGCGGAAGGTGGTCGGTCGGTCGACGCGCATGGCGAGGCAGTCGCCCGCGGCGAGACAATGGATGTCCGCGCCCACCGTGAGCTCGATCTCCCCCTCAAGCACCCAGACTTGCTGGCTGATGCCGATCGAGCGCGGCACGCCGTCGTAGGCGACCCGCGCGCCGGGAGGGAGGATCACCTCGACGAGCTCGATCGGCGAAGGGAAGCCGGGCGGCGAGAGATTGCGGCGCAGATAGCCCGTCTCCGGATCTCGCCAGGCGTGCTGGTCGACGTGCCGCGCCAGGGGAGAGACGTCGAACCGCTCCTCTTCGGCGAACAGGGAGGCGAGCGTCGTGCCGAGCCCCGTCGCGAGCCGATGGAGGACGGAGGCCGTCGGACTACTCTCGCCACGCTCGATGAGCGAGATCATGGAACGGCTCACGCCCGCGCGCCCGGCGAGACCATCGAGCGTGAGACCACACTCCAGGCGCAAACCCCGCAGGCGCGCCGCAAGCCGAGCGTCTACTTCTGACGATCTATTTTCCATTATACTAGAGTACAGTTCCAACATATCGGAGTCAAGCTGTCGACTCTTGATCCGTGACGGTCATCGCGTACGACGACCCGGACACCTGCGACGGCTTGCGCGGTACAGGAGGTCGTTGGCAGTAGTTTTGGCTTTGGTGGCCACGTACGCGGTCATGGTGGAGACCGTGACGGTCTACATCACGGCCCGTCACGTCAGGCCGTGATCCCCTCGTCCGGAGCGAGCTCGGAGAGGCGAGACGTCGGGGTAATGAGGTCGGGGTCCGTCACGACGTCCACCAGGGAGACCCCTTCGTGGGCTACCGCGTCGCGCAACGCCGGTTCGAGGTCTTCGGGATCGGTTATGGTGTAACCTGTCGCGCCGAGGCTGCGGGCGAAGGCGGCGAGGTCCACGGGGCCGATCTCGGATCCTGCGATCCTGCCGACGTCGCGGGCCTGGTGCATGGCTATGGTGCCGTGCATCCCGTTTCGGAAGACGACGACCGTTATGCCCACACCATAGCGGATGGCGGTCTCTATCTCCTGGCCGCTCATCAGGAACCCGCCGTCCCCGCAGAGCGCCACGACGGTCCTCTCGGGGGCGGCGAGCTTGGCTCCTACGGCGCCGGGAACACCGTAGCCCATGGCGCCGTTGGCCGCCGCGACCTGGGTGCGCGGGTGATTGTGGCGCCAGTAGCGGTGCAGAAAGACCGAGAAGTTGCCCGCGTCGTTCACCAGGATGGAGTCCGCCGGCAGGACCCTCTGGAGCGCGCCGACCACCTCGGCAGGGTCGATCCCGGCCTCTGACCTGCTCTTCGGCACCTCGCTGAACTCGAGGTAGGCCCGGTGGGCGGCGGTCCAGTCCCGCTCGACCGCTTTCGAGGCGCGCCGGGTGAAGGCTTCGAGGGCGGTGCCGACGTCCGAGACGATGCCGCACTCGACCGGGACGGTAGCGCCGACCTCGCCGGGGTCCGCGTCTATCTGGATTACGGCCTGGTCCGGGCGGGGCAGCGAGTAGCCCTGCGTCGTCACCTCGCTCAAACGGCACCCGGCCACGACGATCAGGTCTGCTTCTTCCAGGGCTTTCAGCGTCTCTGCTGAGGTTGCGAGGGTGAGGTGGCCCAGATAGAGGGGGTGTTCGTTCGGGAAGACGTCCTGGCGGCGGAAGGCGGCGTAGACGCCTGTACCGTAGGCTTCGG
>JACDFX010000022.1 GCA_013815575.1 Rubrobacter sp. | reverse complement strand
TTCAGGAGCAGGAAGAGAGGATAGGTCAGTACGACAAAGCCGACGCAGGAGGCCATCAACACGGGTTTGCGGCCGACGCGGTCCGAGAGGGCGCCAAGGGGCGGGATGAGGGCCATGCCCACGAGCAGGGTGAGCACGGTCGAGAGCGAGGCGCTCGTCGTCGAGAACCCGAGCTGCTCGGTGATGTAGGTCTGCATGTAGGTCAGGACGATGTAGAAGCCCGCGTTCTGGATGATAACCAGCCCGGCGACCTGCAAGATGGGCCTCCAATTCTGCGTGATGGTCTCCCTGAAGGGGGACTGGGAGACCTCCCCGGCGCTCTCCAGGGCCCTGAACTCGGGGGTGTCGTCAAGCCTCAGCCTTATGTAGAGACCGATGAGGCCAAGCGGCCCCGCGAGCAGGAAGGGGATGCGCCAGCCCCAGGAGGTCAGGGCGTCCTCGGAGAGGACCGACGACAGCACGAGCACCGACGTGGATCCAAGGATGAACCCTATGAGGGTCGAGAACTCCAGCCAGCTGACCAGGAAGCCCCGGCGATTATCCGGTGAATACTCGGCAATGAACGCCGACGCGCCACCGAACTCGCCGCCCGCCGAGAAGCCCTGCAACAGGCGGGCCAAGACCAGCAGGATCGGGGCCCAGATGCCTATGGTGGCGTAGCCCGGCACCAGCGCGATCACGAAGGTGGAGACCGACATGAGGATGATGACCGTCGCCAGGGTGCGTTGGCGTCCGATCCTGTCGCCCAGCGGTCCGAAGAACAACCCCCCGAGCGGCCGCATGACGAAGGCCACGCCGAAGACCGCGAACGAGGAGAGAAGCGAGATAGTGGGATCCTCGGAGGGGAAGAAGACGGCGCCGAGCGTCACGGCGAGATACCCGTAGACGGCGAAGTCGAACCACTCCACCATGTTGCCGACCGACGCCCCGACGATGGCCCGCCGGATCGAGGTCTCCTCCACCCGCGGTACCGCTTGCGCTACCGCCCGCTCCTGTGAGTCCACGGCCACCCCCCTGTCAGTGCTTACTTCAGCCTATCTCCTCGACTCGCCAGTATAGGGACTGCCGCTGCTCCAGGCTACGGGCCGTCTCCAGTAGGAGGCGTCGTTTCTGCGCGCAACCGGGCGGTCTCCTCCGCATCGACGGCGTACTCCCCGCGTCGGGCGGTCCTGGTGAGGGCGACCCCGTAGACCTGGCGGGCCCGTTCGACCGAGACCAGGCCGTCCGTGACGTCGCGGGCCACCCCGGCGGGGTCGCGCTGCGCGGGAGCGCCGAAACCCCCGCCTCCGGGCAGGCTCAGGATGACCCGCTCCGCGGCGTCTATACGCTGCTGCCTCTTCGGGTGGAGGTCCTTGCCGCTCGAGGTGCGCACCGTCCCGGGGGCGCCGGGAGACCCACCGTTCACGCCCTGGGCCGGGCAGCGGGTGCGGTCGTACATGGCGGAGAGTACCCAGGGGGACGGGCTTCGCACGCCGATCTCCATCTCCTGGCCGAAGCCGCCCCTGTGGCAGCCCGGTCCCTCCGAGTCGGGGCGGAGCTCGCGCCTGTGCATGAGGACGGGGGAGATGTTCTCGATCACCTCGGCCGGCACGCCGCGGATGCCGCTCGGGAAGGCCGTGGCCGAGAGCCCGTCCCCGGACTCGCGGGCCCCCATGCCGCCGCCGGAGAAGAACACGTAGGTGAAGGGCTCGCCGCCCTCGCGCTGGCCCGTGATCTGGGTGTTCCAGAGGCTGTCCGCGCCCTGGGACAGTACCCTTTCCGGGATCGCTCGGGCCAGCGCCCCGTGGACGAGGCCGGGGAGGAAGTGGCCGATAATATGCCTGGCGCCCACGGGTGCAGGGTGCTGGGCGTTCAGGATGCTCCCTTCGGGGGCGGCCACGTGCACGGGGCGGAAACTGCCGTCGTTGTTGGGCACCTCCGGGCTGATCGCGCACTTCACCCCGAAGGTCGTGTAGGCAGCCGTGTAGTTCAGGACGACGTTGATGCCACGCTCGCTCTGCGGTGCGGAACCGTCGTAGTCTAGGCGCATCTCGTCGCCCTCGACCCGGATAGAGACGGCTAGCCGGATCGGTTCGTCGAACCCATCCGTGTACGCCTCGTTCTCGTAGAGGCCGTCGGGCAACGCGGCTATGGCTTCGCGCATGGCACGCTCGGAGCGGGTGCAGATCTCGTCCGAGAGCGACTCGATATCCTCGAGGCCGAACTCTTCGATCATCTCGATCAGCCGCTCGCCGCCGACCTCGTTGCTCCCGGCCTGGGCGTAGAGGTCGCCGACCACCTCGAACGGGGTCCGCACGTTGGCGCGCACGAGGCGGAAGAGCTCCTCGTTCGGCTCGCCCCCCCGAAACAGACGGGTTACGGGCACGAAGAGGCCCTCCTCGTAGACCTGGCGCGCGTCCGCCCCGAGGCCGCGCCCCCCGACGTCGAGGGCGTGGCAGGTGTTGCCGAAGAACGCGACGAGCCCGCCGCCGTGGAAGATCGGCGTGATCACCGTGAAGTCGTTGAGGTGGCCGGCCGTCTGCTGCGGGTTGTTGGTTACGAGTGCGTCGCCGGGCCGAAGGGTCTCGGCCGGGATCTCTCGCAGGAAATGGTGGACGGAGGTGGCCATCGTATTGATGTGGCCCGGCGTGCCGGTCACGGCCTGGGCGACCATCCGGCCGCGCCGGTCGAAGACACCGGCGGAGAGGTCGCCCGACTCCCGCACCACGCTCGTGAAGGAGGTCCGCATTAGCGCCCGCGCCTGCTCCTCGACGACGGAGATCAGGCGGTTCCAGAGGACCTCGAGCAGGATCGGGTCGAGCCGCGCCCCCGTCACGCTGACCACCGCACGATCAGGTTTCGCGCGGCGTCGATCTCGGCCTGGCCCTCGGGACCGAGTATGACCGTGGACTCGCGCTCCTCGACGACCGCGGGCCCCCCGAGGACCGCGCCCGGGCCGAGAAGGTAGCGGTCGTAGACCGGCACCAACGCGAAGCCGTTCTTCTCCGGAAGGTAGATCTCGCGCCCGCCCTTTCGCGCCCCGTCCGAATCCTCCGCGCCCCCCTCATCGCCCCCGAGCCGGATCTCGGGCGGCGGGGCTGAGACTTCGAGGCGCCAGGTGATCGCCTCGAGCGGCACGTCGGGACCTTCCCTGCTGTACAGCCGCCGGTACTCTTTGCGGTAGAGCGCCGTAATCCGCTCCGTGTCTTCGGAACCCAGGGTCCCGTCTGGCAGATCCACCGTAACCTCGTGGCCCTGGCCCGCGTAGCGCATGTCGCAGAGGCGGCGCACCCTGACGTCGGCTTCCCGGACGCCGGAGGCGCGCAGGAGGTCCCGCCCCCGCTCCTCCATCTCGCCGAGCGCGCCGTTCGCCGCCGCCCAGTCGAGCTCGTCAAGCCGACCGTAGAGGCTGCGCACGAAGTCGAATGAGAGCGGTGCGCACAGAAAGCCGAAAGCCGAGGTCGCGCCCGCCCCGAGTGGCGCGATAAAGCCGGGCACGCCGAGGGAGCGCGCCACCCGGTAGGCGTGCACCGGACCGGCGCCGCCGAAGGCGAACAGCGGGTGAGCCCGCGGGTCCTTGCCGCGCTCGATGGCGTGCACCCTCGCGGCGTTGGCCATGTTCTCGTTGACGACCTGGTGGATGCCCCAGGCGGCCTCGACGGGGTCCAGGCCGAGCGGCCGGGCTATCCCTTCCTCGATCGCGCGCACCGCCGCCTCGCGGTCGAGGCGCATCCTCCCGCCGAGAAAAAAGTCGGGGTCCAGATACCCGAGCACCAGGTCGGCGTCGGTCACCGTCGGCTCGACGCCCCCCCGACCGTAGCAGGCCGGTCCCGGCGCGGAGCCGGCGCTCCGCGGCCCGACCTTCGGGAGGCCTAGAGGACCGACGGCGGCGATGGAGCCCCCGCCGGCTCCTATCTCGATCATCTCGATGACGGAGATCTTGACCGGCAACCCCGAGCCCTTCTTGAATCGGTAGACGCGGGCGACCTCGAACTCGCTGCTCGTGAGCGGCTCGCCGCCCTCGATCAGGCAGGCCTTGGCCGTTGTCCCCCCCATGTCGAAGGAGAGGACCTCGGGAAAGTCCGCAGCCCGGCCGTAGAAGGCGGCGGCCAGGGCGCCCGCCGCCGGACCGGACTCCAGCAGCCGGACCGGGAACCGGCAGGCCGTCTCCACGCTGGCCGTGCCGCCGTTCGACAGCATGATGTACAGGGGCCCGCCGAAGCCGAGCCGCCGGAGCCGGTGCTCCAGGGAGAGCAGGTATCCCTCGACCAGCGGTCTCACGTAGACGTTGGCGATCGTCGTCGAGGTGCGCTCGTACTCCCGGATCTCCGGCGCCACCTCAGAAGAGAGCGAGATCGTGATCTCCGGCGCCTCCTCGGCGATGATCTCTGCGACGCGGCGCTCGTGGGCCGGGTTGCGAAAGCCGTGCAGAAAGCTCACGGCGACGGCCCGCACCCCGCCCCCGCGCAGCTCCGCCACGATAGAGCGAACCTGTTCCTCGTCGAGCTCACGCGCGACCGAGCCGTCGTCGAGCACCCGCTCGCGCACGCCGTAGCGCAGGCTGCGCGGCACCAGGGGTTCGGGTTTCTCTATAAAGATGTCGTACATGTCGTAGCGGTGCTCGGTGCCGATGGCGACCGCGTCGCGGAAGCCCTCCGTCGTTAACAGCGCCGTCTCGACGCCCCTGCGCTCGATCAGGGCGTTGGTGACCAGCGTCGTGCCGTGGACGATCGTCCTCACCGCCTCCGCCGCAACGCCCTCGCGGTCGAGCAGCCTGAGCAGGCCCTCCTCGACCGCCTCGGACGGCTCCTCCTGGCTGGTGAGGATCTTGCCGACCGCCCGCTCGCCCGTCTCGTCGTCGATCAGGACGAGGTCCGTGAACGTCCCGCCGATGTCTATGCCAACGCGGTAGCGCCCGTCTCCAGATGCGGGCGAGTCGCACGAGCTCAGGAGATGACCCCGAGCTCGTGCGGCAGCTTGTGCAGCCGTTCGATACCGTTCGGGAGGACGTGCACGAGGTCCTCGATCATGATCGCGCCCGCGTCGGTCGTGTAGGCCGGCGTCTCTATGGCCAGCACCATCCCCTCCTCGATGGGCGTCCGCTCGTCCTCGGACACGTAGGGCGGCTCTTCGTGGAAGGTGTCGATGCCCAAAGAGTGCCCGTAGTGGCCCCGGCGGAAGCGTGGGTAGCCGTTGCTGGTGATGTGGCCCTGGGTGATGCGGAAGATCTCGCCGACCTCGACGCCGGGCCGGATCGCCTCGCAGGCCCTGTTGTGCGCCTCCTCCAGGACGCCGAAAAGACGCTCGGCGGCGGGCTTTACCCTCCCGTACACGAACGTGCGGCCGCCGTCGCCGCGGTAGCCGCCGACGGTGGTGCCGCAATCGAACTTTATGAGGTCGCCCTCCTGCAGGCCCGCGTCGCGCTCCGAGTCCACCCCGATCCCGACCCCCGCGCCGACGGCTGGCAGGATCCAGTCGTCGGAGTAGTCCTGGTAGCGGGCGTCCCCCATCGCCGCCTGCGCGACGCCCATGACGTAGCGGTGGCGCACGTCCGTCGCAGTCATACCGGGACGCAGGTCCTCGACCGCGAAGCGCATCCCCGCTTCCGAGAGCTCCGTCGCACGCCGCAACCGCTCGACCTCGGACGGGTACTTGACGCGCCTGAGCGCGTACATCTCGTCGGTGAAGTCCACCCACTGCGCCTGCGGGGCCACGGCGGAGAATCGGCGGTATGAGTCGAAGAGCATGTAGCGCAGGTCGCTCCCGATCCTCGCGCCGAGCAACCCCCGGTCTCCGAGCAGCCCGCGCACGATCCCATCCTGCTCGCCCTCGTCGAACTGGGCCGGCCTGGGGGTCTCCGTCTCCCCGCTTACGAGAGGTACTCCTACCGTCTCGGCGTCCCGGATCTCCGGCCACAGCCGGTAGGCGCGCACGTCCCGGATGCCAGAGACCCTCCGGGCCGGGCCGGCCTCGAAGTCCCCGATCATCATCCCCACCTCGACCGACTCGTCGGCGGGGATAACGGCCAGCACGGTGCCCTGCATGCGCCACCACTGCATCAAGAAGTAGCTCTGAAAGCCCGTGGCGTAGAAGACGTTCGAGGGCGTGTAGGCGACGTAGGCGTCCAACCCGCGCTCGTGAAGCCGCCGCCGGATGGACGAAATTATTTGCTCGTTCACTGAATCAGCTCCCCTGGCTCGGGCGAGTCTGCGCGAGTCGCCCCCTATGGCCTCTTACGGTCCTCCCCATTCGCAACACTTTAGTCAAGTTCCCCTGTTCGTTCAATACGCTCCCGACATTTCGCGCCGGACGTTGACGCCGAAGGCGAGACCGAACACACTGGCAGGGCGTAGATCCCGGCTCGAACAGGAGGCGAGGCCGTGCCGTTTTTGGGGTTCGAACGATCGGAGAGGGGCGGGATCGGCACCATCGCCGGAGCGGGACGGGTCCCGGCATGATCGGTACCCGCATCTTCGACCTCGAGCAGCCGCGCACCGAGGAGATGCCGATCCACCCCGCCCACCGCCAGGCCGGCTACTCCTACCTGCTGCACCGCCGCCACGAAGACGAGTACCGCCCGGAGGAGTCTGGCCCTCGCACCGGCTCCGCCGGCGTCCTCGTCTGCGGCGAGCACACCGGAACCCACATCGACGCCCTCTCCCACCAGGCCGACGCCCTGATGCTCTGCGGCGGCATCCCGGTCGAGTCCGTCCAAACCTCCCGCGGGTTTACCGAGCACGGCGCCGAGAAGATACCGTCCATCGTCGCCCCCGGCGTCCTTCTCGACGTGGCCGCCCTGAAGAACGTCGCGGCGCTGGAGCCCGGCCACGTCGTCACAGACGCGGACCTCATTAAGTGCTGCGAGCGCCAGGGGGTCGAGATCTCGCCCGGAAGCGTGGCGCTCGTGCGGACCGGTAACGGGCAATTCTGGGGGGATGAGGAGCGTTACCTCGCGGGGCCGGGGATGGACGCCGGGGCCTCACGCTGGCTCGCGGACAGGGGCGTTATCGCCGTGGGGGCTGACAACATGGCCTGGGACGTTCCCGGGTTGCGCGACCCGGAGCTCGGGTGTTTGTTGCCGGGGCACCTGATCCTGCTTGCCCGGCGCGGCGTCTACATCATTGAGAACCTGACGCTCGAAGAACTGGCCGCCGCCGGGCACCACGAGTTCGAGGTCGTCTGCCTGCCCCTCAAGCTCGTCGGCGCCACCGGCTCCCCTGTGAGGCCCGTGGCCCGCGTCTCCGGCGTCGGGTAGAGGACCCTACAGACCCTACACCGGACGAAACTCAAGACCGCGGCGAGGCCTCAAGCAGACGCACCAGTAGCTCCAGCCGCTCGACCTCCAGCCGGGCCTCGTAATGGGCCAGCTCCGTCCGGCGTTTCGCGGACAGGAGCTCCGAGTGCTCCGGCGTGTCCAGGATGCCCTCGAGGTAGAGCGAGGCCGTGCGTTCGTTTTTCGCCTCCAGCAGGGTGTCGGCGTTCTCGACCTTCGCCCCGCGCTCGTGGTCAGAGAGCGCATCCGTCGCCGCAACCAGCTCGCGACGGGTGCCGGACAGGCGTTCGTAGGCGTGGGAGATCTCCCCGGCCAGCCTCTCTGCGTCCAACCTCGTCCCGTCCAATTGACTCTCCTTTAAACTATTCCCAACCTTCTAACCCGCTGTGCTCCCCGAGGGTCGGCGGCGGACGCCGCACCGGCAGCCGCTCACCGTCCACAAGCACGGGTGAGGCGAGCATCCTGAGCATCCCCGCAGCAGGGTGCTCCACCTTTTGCAACATGCCCGAGCCCAGGACGTGTTCGTCCTGGAAGACGTCGGCCAGGGCGTTGACCGGCCCGCACGGAACGCCCGCGCCCCGGACCTTCTCGACCCACTCGTCCGACGTCCGTTCGGAGAAGCGCTCTTGCAGGAGGGCTACCAGCTCTTCCCTGTTCGCGACCCGGTCTGGGTTGGTGGCGTAGCGTTCGTCGTCGGCGAGGTCAGGGAGCCCCATAATTTCGCACAGCCGCCCGAACTGGGCGTCGTTGCCGACGGCGAGGGCTATCTGTTTGTCCGAGGCGTCGAAGGTCTGGTAGGGGACGATGGTTGGGTGGCCGTTGCCCAGGCGCCCCTTGTCCTCGCC
Organism: Rubrobacter sp.; assembly: GCA_013815575.1. Taxonomy (GTDB): domain Bacteria; phylum Actinomycetota; class Rubrobacteria; order Rubrobacterales; family Rubrobacteraceae; genus Rubrobacter_D. The sequence continues at coordinate 1,599 of JACDFX010000022.1, read as the reverse complement.
GGAGACGAGGAACTCCTGCCCGCGGTTGGCGAGCCAGGAGAGGGTGGACTCGAAGAGCGGGACCTCGATGCGGCATCCCTCGCCCGTCTCCGTGCGGCGCTTTAGGGCGGCCAGGATCGCGGTGGCCGCGTGCAGGCCGCACACGATGTCCGCGATGGCGACGCCGACCTTCGTCGGCCCGCCGTCCGGCTCCGGGAAGCCGGTGATGCCCATGATCCCGGCCCGTGCCTGTACCAGGAAGTCGTAGCCTGGACGGTCCTCGTCCGGCCCAGGCCCGAACCCGGTGATGGAGCAGTAGACGAGGCCGGGGTTATCCCCTTTCAGCGTCTCGTAGCCGAGGCCCATACCCTCCAGGGCGCCGCGCTTCCAGTTCTCGATCACCACGTCCGCCCCCTCCGCGAGACGCCTTACCCGCTCCAGCCCTTCTTCGGTCTTCAGGTCTACTCCGATAGACCTCTTGTTTCGGTTGACAGAGAGGAAGTAAGCTGACTCTCCGCCGGCGAAGGGCGGACCCCAGTGGCGGGTGTCGTCGCCGCGTTCGGGGTGCTCTATCTTGAGGACGTCCGCCCCGAGGTCCGCGAGCGACATGGTCGTGTACGGACCCGCCAGCACCCGTGATAGGTCGAGGACCTTCAATCCTTCGAGCGGGAGCATCAGCCCCCGCGGGCGTCGTCTATGAGAAAGAGCCTGGTCGGGGCTTCGGAGGGGTTGCGACCGCGGTGCGCCCCGCCGCCGAGGGGGCCTGGCGGGAGGAAGAACGCCTCTCCCTCCGCGGCCCGCAGAGGTTCGCTGCCGTCGTCGAACTCGTATTCGATCTCACCCGAGATTACGAATCCGCAGTGGCCTTCTTCGCACCAGTCCTCGCGCGCCGCCCCCGCCTCGTACTCGACCGTCGCCCACCGCGCGTCCCGGATGTCCACCTCGCGGGCCCGGATGCCGGGGGCGTCGTCTGCCCACGGAAGCTCCCCGAAAGGTACCCTGCGCGCCCTCTCCATCTCCCTCATGTGTGCGCCTCTCCCTTCTGCGGATAACCCGTACTTTCGGGCCGCTCCAGGGTACACGAACCGGCGACACCGGGCCCGCCCCGGACGGGGCCGCGAGATCCCTACCGTCTGTAAAGGCGAACGCGCCCGGCGGGGGGTCATTTATGGGACAATCGGGTGGCCGAAGGGCGGACACCGGGAGGACGAAAACGTGACCACATCACGCGCGGAAGTTGGGCGAAACGGACGACGGGCTGAGAACCCGCCCGGGCACGACTTCCTGAACGTCGAGGCGCACCTCTCCGAGGGGGAGCTCGCGGTGCGCGACCGCGTGCGGTCTTTCGTGCGGGACAGGATCAAGCCGAACATAAACGACTGGTTCGACCGGGCCGTCTTTCCGAGGGAGCTCGTCCCCGAGTTCGCCGAGCTCGGCGTCCTCGGCATGCACCTGGAAGGCTACGGCTGCGCCGGCAGGAGCGCCGTCGAGTATGGCCTCGCGTGCATGGAGCTCGAAGCCGGGGACTCGGGCCTGCGGACCTTCGTCTCCGTCCAGGGCTCCCTCGCCATGAGCGCGATCCACAAGTTCGGCTCCGAGGAGCAGAAGAACGATTGGCTC
>JACDFX010000302.1 GCA_013815575.1 Rubrobacter sp. | reverse complement strand
TCCGTGGGATCCATAACGGACCGGGACCCTCGCTCCTCCGTCAACCGAAAAACCTCCCTCGTATACGCTACTTAGTCCTCTCCTAGGAAAATTATACTGCAAAAAGAAACTTATGTGTTGTTGGCACATACCGGAGTGGGGGCCGGGTTGCCGCTGGTCGTGGCCGGACGTATATTGCCTGGTACAGGGAAGAGGTGCAGAGAGAGGGGAACGCATGGGTGCCAACGGCAACGAGACCGTCTTCACCATGGAGGCCACGCCCATAAAGTACGGGCGGGGGGCGGCGGAGGAGGTCGGCTGGGAGGTCAGGCGGTTGGGGATGAACCGGGTCATGCTCGTCTCGGACCCCGGGGTCATACAGGCCGGCATTACGGGCCGGATCGTCGAGCTGATAGAGGCCGAAGGCGTGGAGGTCGAGGTCTGGGACCGCTCCCGCGTCGAGCCGACGGCAGACTCGCTTCAGGCCGCGGCGGACTTCGCCAGGGACGGCAACTTCGACGGGTTCGTGGCCGTGGGGGGCGGGACCAGCATAGACACCGCGAAAGTCTCCGACCTCATCGCGACGCACGGCGGTGAGATCATGGACTACGTCAACGCCCCCGTCGGCGACGGCAAGAAACCGCCGTCCCCCTTGAAGCCGCTCCTGGCCGTCCCGACGACGGCCGGCACCGGGGCCGAGGCGACGACCGTTGCCATCCTGGACATCCCGGACCAGAAGATAAAGACCGGCATCTCCCATCAGTACCTCCGCCCCGACCGGGGCCTCGTCGACCCGCTGCTGACCAGGACCATGCCCCCCGAGGTAACGTCCTCCTGCGGCCTGGACGTGGTCTGCCACGCCGCCGAGTCGTTCCTCACAAAACCCTACGACGCACGCCCGAAGCCCGACAGCCCCGACGACCGGCCGCCCTACCAGGGCGCCAACCCCATCGCGGACATGTGGAGCGGCAAGGCCCTGGAGTTCGGTGGCAAGTACCTCCGCCGGGCCGTAAAGGACGGCGAGGACGTGGAGGCCAGGGGTGCGATGATGCTGGGAGCGTCGCTCGCGGGTGTCGGCTTCGGGTCTGCGGGCGTCCACATCCCGCATGCCTGCGCCTACCCCATAGCCGGCCTCAAGCACGAGTGGCAGCCGCCAGGCTACCCCGACGACCACCCCTTCATCCCGCACGGCTGGTCCGTCATAGTCACGGCACCCGCCGCCTTCCGCTTCACCTATGACGCCATGCCGGAGCGGCACAGGGAAGTGGCGGAGCTGCTGGTGGGAGAGAGGATCGAGAAGCCCGACGAAAACACTTTACCCGACATCCTCATCAGCCTGATGAAAGACATCGGCGCCCCGAGCGGTGTCCGCGAGCTCGGCTACACCGAAGATGATATAGACGCCCTCGTAGAAGGCGCCATGAAGCAGCAACGCTTGCTCGTCGGCTCGCCGAAAGACGTGACGGAGGAGGATCTCGCGAGCATCTTGCGCGAGTCGATGGAGAATTGGTAATAGAGCCATCAACCGTCAGCTATCAGCCAATCTATAGAAAGCGGAGCATTGTCCGGGGCGCGTGACGGAAGCACTCCGTGCAGGGTCCGAGCAACGCGCGGTAGTGACGCCGGAGCCGAAAAAGCTGACCGCTGATAGCCAATAGCGTTCGACCGAAGGGAGAACCCGATGTCCGACGATCTACGCCTCTATTTTTTCGAGTGCGGCAGCCTGAAGACCCAGGTGCAGTTCATCAAGATGAACCAGGGGCTTGGGGATCCGTACGAGATCCCGGTTCCTTTTTTCCTGTTCACGCACCCCAGGGGCAACGTCCTCTACGATGGCGGCAATGCTCTGGAAGTGGCACAGGATGCCCGCGGCCACTGGGACGCCGTCGTAGACGCCTACGACCCGGTGATGACCGAAGATGACTTCGTGGTCAACCAGTTGGAGCGGATGGACGTAGACCCGGCTTCGATTCGGTACGTGATCCAGTCTCATTTACACCTGGACCATTCGGGCGCCATAGGACACTTCCCGAACGCGGAGTACGTGGTGCAGCGGCGGGAGCTGGAGTACGCCTACACACCGGACTGGTTCCAGAAGCCGGCCTACATCCGTAAGGACTTCGACCGGGACGTGAAGTGGCTGTACCTGGACGGGGAGCACGACGACGGGTACGACCTCTACGGGGACGGGACGATAAAGATGCTCTTTACGCCCGGACACGCGCCCGGACACCAGTCCGTTTTGGCGGATTTGCCTGGTGAGGGGCCGATGATGTTGACGGCGGACGCGTGTTACACGATGGACCACTACAACGAGGCGGCGCTCCCCGGCCTGATCCACTCCGCCGCAGACGTCGCCAACTCCACCCGCAAGGTCCGGCGGACCGTGGAGGGTCTCGGCGCGACCCTCGTGACCGGCCACGACCCCGAGGAGTGGCCGAAGTTCAAGAAGGCCCCGGACTTCTACGCCTGATGCATACCGAAACCGACCGCCGAGAGTGGCCGCGAACCGCCGCGATACTGGGGGCCGGCACGATGGGCCTCGGCGTCGCCGAATGCTTCACCGCAGCCGGCATGACGGTGCGCCTCGCGGACGCAACGCCCGAGCTCGCCCGCGAGGCCAAGGAAAACTTGGTCCTTCGGGCGCGGGGCCACGCGGAGGCCGGCCTGCTGCCGGATGAGGCGGTCAGGCGCGCGGAAGGGGTCGAGGCGGCGGAGGGGCCGGCCGAGGCCGTGGCCGGCGTGGACCTCGTCTTCGAGGCCGTGCCGGAGAGCGTGGGGCTCAAGGAAGAGGTTTTGGGCGTCTGTTCGGCCGGTGCGTCTCCTGAAGCCGTGATCGTCTCGAACACGTCGTCGCTGCCGATGGACGAGCTGGCGCGGTTCGTGGGGGGACCGGGGCGGTTCTGCGGGATGCACTGGTTCAATCCGCCCGAGTGGACGCCTGGGGTGGAGGTGATACCGGCGGCAAATACGGCTCCGGGGACGGTCGAGCGCCTCGTCGGCTTCCTCCGGTCCATCGGCAAGCGGCCGGCGGTCGTGGGCAGCGGGCCGGGGTTCGTCGCGAACCGCATCCAGAACGCGCTCTTCCTGGAGGCGGTCCGGTGTGTGGAGGAGGGGTTGGCCTCGCCGGAGGAGGTGGACGAGGTCGTGCGCAGTTGCTTCGGGTTCCGGCTGCCGTTCTTCGGGCCGTTCGCGATCGCGGACATGGCCGGCCTCGACGTCTACGCGAGCGTTCTCGGGGTGTTGCGGGATGGGTTGGGAGAAAGGTTCGAGCCGCCGAGGATGCTGCTCGACCTGGTCGACGAGGGACGTACCGGCACCAAGGCGGGCGCGGGTTTCCTTGACTACACCGACGAGGAGCGGGGACGGCTACTCCTGGAGCGGGACCGCCGGTACGCGGCGCTGCTGGAGTTGCTCGACCGGCTGCCACCCGTCGAGACGGGGAGGGGAGAAGAATGATCGGCGCGAGTGTTCTGGTTGTCGGCGCGGGGGCCATAGGCGGCGTCACGGCGGCGAAGATGGCCGGAGAGGTGCGGCGGGTCGCCGTGCTCGACGCGAACAGGGAACACGTCGCGCGGATGCGGGACCCCGGCCTCGTCATCGACGTGCTCGGCGAGGAGCGCCGGGTAGAACTGGAGGCCCACGCGGATTTGGACAGCCTCGACGGCCCCTTCGACTTCGCCCTCGTGACGCTCAAGGCCCCGCACCTGGAGGAGGCCCTGCGTCCGCTGGTGGAGCTTGGGCTGGTTCGGACTTACGT
>JACDFX010000301.1 GCA_013815575.1 Rubrobacter sp. | reverse complement strand
CGCAAACCTGCGCCGACGGACCCTGCGCTGGAAGCGCGGGCGGCGTCCGTCGTGGGTCGTCACGCCGAGGAACGCGCCACGCTCTTCGAGCGGGCGGAGCGGCTCGCCGGAAAGTCACTGCGACTCGATGAAGCTGGAATGCCGAGCGAGAGCGCCGGCAACCGCGCCGACCGGGCGAGAGAAGAGGTCGAGGCCGGCCTCGCGACGGTGCGCGCCTCTTTCGTCGCCTCCGAGGGCGCCGGGGGCGGCGAGGCCTTCGACCGCGAGATCCTCAAGAGGTATCCGGCGCTCGGGCTCAAGTTGCACGGCCGGAACGCCTGACACTCCCCGTATTCTCTAGTCCCCCGAAGTGATGGCGCCGTAGGCCTGCTTGGCGAAGTTGCGGGCGGAGGGGCCCGTCTGCGGGCTCAGGAATAGGAAGCCGAGGGCCGCCATCAGAACTAGGAAGAAGAGGCCCCTGCCACCGCCGCCGGTGCTGACCCTCTTGCCGCGCACCCGCTTGGTTCCTTCCTGGGCGGCGCCGGCGGCGGCCTCCACCTGCTTGCGCAACTTGTCGTCGTCCCAGAGCCTGCCCACGATCTCCGTCGGGTCCTCGCCGTTGAGCTCGTCCAGGATGGTCCGGGCCGACTCTATAAAGACGCGGATGTTGTCCCTGAGATCGTCGTCATAGAGCAGCCTCTCGGCCACAGGCCTCGCCCCCGCGTAAGCCGCCGCCAGGGCGGCCGACGGGACTAGCGACGTCCCCTTGGCCTGCTCTTTCAACATCTCCGCCCGGCTTTTCCTGCCAAACACGCGATACCTCCTGCGGCTGCTCTAGACCTCTACGAAGACTACATCATACCCGTTTGGCCGGACCTCTACCCCGCCCGCCCCAACGGCTTTAGCCTGACCATCAACGCCTCCCCGTCCACGCTTACCTCCTGGAAGCTTACATCCTCGCCCTCGGCGTCGAGGTCTAGCTCGCGCGCGAGCACCTCGGTCTTGAAGTACTCCCCCCAGCGCCCCCCGAGCAGGCCCGCGACCCGCCTGTTGCCCCGCAGGCCGACGGAGACGCCCTCCTCTATCTCGAACCCCCCGTCCCGACGGAGGTTCTGGACCCTGTGGACGAGCTCCCGCACGAGCCCCTCGTCCTCGAGCTCTTCGTCGAGCCGCACGTCCAGCGCGACCGAGAGCCCGCCCTCTCGGGCCAGGGCGTATCCTTCTCTCTCGGTCGGCTCCACGAGCAACTCGTCCGGGGAGAGCATGATCTCCTCCCCACTCACCTCCACCGTGACCGCCTCCCCGGCCGCGGCCCTGGCGCCAACTGCCGGCGGGGCCTCCGCCAGGGCCCGCCGCAGGCCAGGCACGAGCCTCCCATACTTGGGACCTACCACCCCCAGGTTCGGCTTGAGGTCGTAGTGGGTCACGTCCTCGGCCGCCCCGAAGCGCAAGTTCTTGACGTTCAACTCCTCGAGGACGATATCTCTCAAGCCCTCGACGCCCTCCGCGAGGTCCCCCTCGCCCGGGGACTCGTCAACGACCACGACCTCCCGCAGGGGCTGGCGGTTCTTGGCGGCGGCGGCGTTGCGGGCCGCCCGTCCGAGGCCGACGACGCGCCTCGCCGCGGCCATCCGCGCGGAGAGCCCTTCGTCCACCAGGGCCTCTTCGTAGAGGGGCCAGGCCGCGAGGTGGACGCTGTCTGGGGCGTCCGGGTCCGCGTTCGCCACGAGGTTCTGGTAGAGCCCCTCGGCGACGAACGGGGTGAAGGGGGCGGTCAGCTTGGCGACCGTGACCAGGCATTCGTAGAGGGTCGAGTGGGCCGCCTTCTTGTCCTGGTCGTCCTCGCCCTTCCAGAACCGCCTCCGGCTGCGCCTGACGTACCAGTTCGAAAGCTCGTCCACGAACTCCCCGACGGCCCGCCCGGCCGCCGTCACGTCGTAGGCGTCGAGGCGTTCGGTAACGGTCTTTACGGTGAGTTGAAGCTCGGAGAGGGCCCAGCGGTCCATGAGGGTCCGGTCCTCTGGCTCGACGAAGTCCCTCCTCGGGTCGAAGCTGTCTATGCGGGCGTAGGTGACGAAGAACGAGTAGGTGTTCCAGAGCGTGAGGAGGTATTTGCGGACGGCCTCGTCGACTTGATCCTCGCTGAACCGCCGCGTGTTGCCCGGGTTCGTGGCCGTGTAGAGCGCCCACCGCAGGGCGTCCGCCCCCTGCTTCTCGAAGACCTCCCACGGGTCTATGACGTTGCCGAGCGACTTGCTCATCTTCTTGCCATTGGAATCCAGGATGTGCCCGAGCACCAGGCACGTCCTGTAGGAGGACTTTCCGAAGAGCATGGTCGAGACGGCCAGCAGCGAGTAGAACCAGCCCCGCGTCTGGTCCACGGCCTCGCAAATGTAATCCGCCGGAAACTGTCGCCCGAAGTGCTCCGCACCCTTAGCACCCGAGTGCGGGTAGGCGTACTGGGCGAACGGCATCGAACCCGAGTCGAACCACACGTCGAGGACCTCGGGAACGCGGCGGGCGGGCTCGCCCGTCTGCGGGTGGCGGACGCGGACGTCGTCTATGTATGGGCGGTGCAAATCGTCGGGGACCTCTTCGGGGTCGAGGGCGAGTTCTTTGAGTTCCTCGACGCTGCCGACGACGACCGTGGCGCCGGATTCGGTGCGCCAGATCGGCAACGGCGTCCCCCAGTAGCGCTCCCGAGAGAGGGCCCAGTCGATGTTGTTCCTGAGCCAGTCCCCGAAGCGTCCCCATTTGACGTGCTCGGGGACCCAATTTATCCCCTCGTTCTCCGACAAAAGGTCGTCGAGCACCGCGGTCGTCTTCGCGTACCAGGCTTTCTTGGCGTAGTAGAGCAGCGGCGTCCCGCACCGCCAGCAGTGCGGGTAAGCGTGTTCGTACTCCTCCGAGCGGAACAAGACGCCCCCCTCGCGCAGTTCTTCCACGAGGCCGGGATCCGCCTTCTTGACGAACACCCCGGCGAACGGGCCGACCCGGTCGTCGAAGGTGCCGTCCGGCTTTACGGGGTGGATCGTGGGCAGGCCGTATCGGCGTCCAACCCTGGCGTCGTCCTCGCCGTAGGCGGGGGCGGTGTGGACGAGGCCCGTGCCCTCGGTGGTGGTGACGTATTCGCCGAGGACGACGGTCCACAGGTTCCCGGTCTCCTCTACTTCTATGTAGTCGAACGGACGATGGTACTTGAGGCCCTCCAGTTCCGAGCCCTTGCGCGTTTCGATGACCTTGTAGCCATCCTCTCCGAAGACCTTCTCCAGGAGTTCGGAGGCGACGATGAGGTTCTCCCCGTCCCCCTTTACGGTCGCATAGTCCACCTTCGGGTTGGCGGCGACGGCGGCGTTTGAGACCAGGGTCCAGGGGGTGGTAGTCCAGATGAGAAGGCTCGTGTTCCCGTCGTTCTCCAGCGGCAGCCTGACGTAGACGCTGGGGTCCACCACGTCCTCGGGGTACTGCTGGTAGCCGAGGGCGACTTCGGCGGCGGAGAGGGAGGTCTGGTCCCTCGGGCAGTGGGCGCTGACCTTGTAGCCTTCGTAGAGAAGGTCTTTGTCGTAGAGCGTCTTGAGCGCCCACCAGACGCTTTGTATGTAGGAGTTGTCCAGGGTCTGGTACGGGTCGTCCATGTCTACCCAGAAGCCGAGACGTTCGCTCATCGCCTTCCAGTCGTCCACGTGCCGGAAGACGGACTCGCGGCACAGTTTGTTGAACTCCTCGACGCCGTAGCGTTCGATGTCGTCCTTGCCCTGGAGGCCG
>JACDFX010000300.1 GCA_013815575.1 Rubrobacter sp. | reverse complement strand
CAGAGAAACCCATCCCTCTTTACCCCCGTAGTGCCCCGTGTCGACCAGAGCTTCGAGGGCGCCATCTTACCCCACGGTTGCGGCGAACGCCTGACGAGGGGTCAAGACGCAGAGGCCGAATCGATCTTCCAGACATGCCCTACCCAGAGGCACGAGTGTCGAGGCCGCGCGTAAACACGCGTCGATCACCGGCGCGCGGCAGGTTCGAGCAACCGCCCGCACAACTCCTCGCTCAAGGCCCAAAGCCTCCTCCTGGCCTCCGCGTCGTAGGCCTGCCGGTTCGCGCGCGCCTCGCGCGTCCCGTCGAAGTAACGGCCCGTGGCCCCTTCGAGCTCCGGCGAGGCGGCCAGGCGAACGACGGCCTCAGCCCCCTCCTCCACCGTGCTCATCGTGTAGCCGAAGGTGCCCCGGACCATCTTGGTGTCCATGAGGGACGCCGGGTGCAGGGCGTTCGCCGTCACCCCGGTGCCATGGAGGCGCCCGGCCAACTCGAAGGTGAACATGACCTGGGCGAGTTTGCTCCGGGTGTACGCCCCCATGGCGTCGTAGCCCCGCTCGAACATGGGGTCGTCGAGGTCTATCGGGCTCTGGCCGGCCGAGGCGACGTTGACTATCCGGGCCGAGGCGGACGCGCGAAGCAGCGGCAAGAGCAGGCTTGTGAGCAAGAAGTGGGAGAGGTAGTTGACGGCGAAGGTGAGCTCGTGGCCGTCCTCGCTCTCCTCGCGCTCCGGGGAGATAACGCCCGCGTTGTTGACTAGCACGTCCAGGCGTTCTTTGTCAGAGAGGATGTGCCCTGCCAAGTCGCGCACGGCGCCGAGCGAGGAGAGGTTGGCCAGGTAGCAGCGCAGCTTCTCGTTGCCCGTCTGTTCGCGTATTTGTTCGAAGGTGGTTTCCAAGCGCTCCCTGCTTCGGCCGTACAGCAGCACGGTGGCGCCCCGTCCGGCGAGCGCCGAGGCCACCCGCTTGCCCAGCCCGTCGGTCGCCCCCGTCACGAGGATCGTCTCTTCTTCGAGATCTCGCACCATCGCCCCTTTCCGGCCTGACCCTCTTGCCGCCTCCCGTCCGGTAGGTAGGTGAGGGACTTCCCTAGCTCCTAGCCCACCAGGCTGTTCTCCACCAGCACCTCCGCCTTGAGCGTCCGGTGCACCGGGCACATGTCCGCGACCTCCAGCAGCCTGCGCCGCTGCTTCTCGTCCAGGGGGCCCTCAAGCTCTATCTCGCGCCGGATCCGGTCGATCCTGCCCTCCTCCGTTTCGCACTCCCCGCAGTCTTTGGCGTGTATCCTGTCCTGGGAGAGGCGCACCGTCACCGGCCCCAGCGGCCAGCCCTTGCGGTCGGCGTACATGCGCAGCGTCATCGCCGTGCAGCCGCCCAGGGCCGCGAGCAGGTAGTCGTAGGGCGTTGGCCCCGCGTCCGTGCCTCCAAGGCTCTCGGGCTCGTCGGCAACCACCGCGTGCCCGCCGGCCGAAACCTCGGTGCGCAGCCCCTCCCCCGTCTTCACCACCACACGCGCCTCTTCCGATCCCGTCATCGTCGCCTCCTCATGGGGATTTCGCAGCCTGGTCGTAGGATATACCTGCGCTCGGCAAGCCGTCCGTCTGGGCGCGGAAGGCAGGTTGCCCCCAGATAAATCCGAAGGCTGACCCGGCCCGAAGGATGAAACATGACGGGGCGCCACGGGGGCTCTGGCCTTAGGTAAGGGCCGTCACCTCGGGGAGATATCCTTGCTCATGGTGGTGGGCAAAGGCCGAGTGCTCCGCCGGAAGACGCGTCTGGAAACGCTAAGGAATAGGGAGCTAGTCTGCATGGTCTTGATCGGGGCGGCTGCCGCGCTCGGGCTCCTCGGTTGAAGTCCGGGGACGGTCAGGGCAACATAGCACCGCCGGCTGTTTGGACCGAGAGGAGCCCCTGTGCAGGAGCGGTGCCATGCCTGAGGTAGTGACGGCCGGGGAGACTATGATCCTCGGGGTGCCAGCCCTGCCGGGACGCCTCAGGCACGCCCCGTGCCTGGAACTCAAGATCGGCGGCGCCGAGTCCAACGTAGCCATAGCCCTCTCCCGCCTCGGTTTGTCGGCGGGTTGGGTCGGCTACCTGAGCGCGGACGAACCAGGCCAGATCGTCCTCGACCGCATCCGTGGCGAGGGGGTCGACACCTCGCGAGTGCGGCGCCTGGAAGACGCGTTCACGGGACTCTACCTGCGCGAGAAGGTGGGCGGGGAGGTACGGGTCTACTACTACCGGCGGGGCTCGGCCGCCTCGAAGATGTCCCCCGAAGCCTTCGACCCAGCCTACCTGTCGGGAGCAGCGTTCCTCCACCTAACGGGCGTCACCCCCGCCCTCTCCAACGATTGCCGCGCCTTCGTTCTCTGGGCCGCCCGACAGGCCCGCGCGAGCGGGGTGCGGGTCAGCTTCGACGTGAACTACCGCTCGAAGCTATGGTCCGCGTCGGAGGCGAGAGGGTTTACGGAGGAGGTACTGCCGCTGGTGGATCTGCTGTTCGTCGGCGACCAAGAGGCCCGGGCGCTATGGGGACGGGACGACGAGAGCTTCGTGCGCGAGCTGACCGAGGGGCAGGGCCCGAAAGAGGTAATACTCAAGAGGGGCGAGAAAGGAAGTCTGGTTCTGGTCGAGGGCGAGGTGCTGGAGCAACCGGCCTTCCCCGCGGTGGAAGTGGATCCCATCGGCGCGGGAGATGCCTTCGACGCGGGGTACCTCGCCGGTCACCAGTGGGGCCTTGCGCCGGAGGAGCGCCTGCGCACGGCGAACGCGATGGGGGCCCTCAGCGTCGCCACCCTGGGCGATTACGAGGGTTTGCCGGGCAAGGATGAGTTGCGAGACTTCATCGAAGGCCGCAGAGCGTTGGGTAGATGAGGCGATCGGGTATGGTCGGAGGCACGATGCGCACGCGGCCCACCCTTCGGCGAGAGGAGCAGGAATGCAGACTATAGAGGGTGTATACGTGGCCAACGTGACGCCGTTCAAGGAAGACCCTTCTTACGCGTTGGACGTCGATGCTTACCTGGAGCACGTTTCCTGGCTGGCCGAGAGCGGCGTGACGGGCATAGTCCCCTTCGGCACCAACGGCGAGGGATCCTCGGTGACGATGGACGAGAAGCTGACGGTCCTCGAAGCCCTCTTCGCCAGAGAGTTTCCTATCCAGATCCTCCCCGCCGTGATGGAGGGCAACCTGCCGGACACCCTGAAGATGCTCTCCTTCCTGGAGCAGTACCCGGCGACGGCGGTCTTGATCCTACCGCCTTACTACATAAAGCCGGTTTCCGACGAAGGCTTGAAGCTCTTCTACGAACCCGCGATAGCCGCCACCGGTCACCCTGTTATCGTCTACCACATCCCCAAGTACGCCGTTCCCATTCCGGCGGAGGTGGTGACGGACCTTCCCGTCTGGGGAGCCAAGGATTCTGGGGGTGAGCCCGGCTACGCCGAGACGGTGCTTTCGGCGGGCAGGGGAGTGCTGCTAGGGACCGAGGACGACCTCTGGGAGCGCCTGAACCTGGGAGCCCAAGGAGCGATCAGTGCGCTGGCGAACTTCATCCCCGAACAGATAGTCGACATGTACCACAAGGTGGAGGCCAAAGACGAGGAGGAAGGCAGGGTCCTTTCGGAACGGCTCAAGCGGGTCCGGGCAGGGACCAAGGAGTACACCTCTGCGGCAGTGCTCAAAAAGCTGGCTCAGGCCCGCCACGGCGTCTCCATGGGCACGGTGCGCCCGCCGCTGACCCCCGCCCCCG
>JACDFX010000299.1 GCA_013815575.1 Rubrobacter sp. | reverse complement strand
CACGGTAGAAATCCCGAGGGCCCTAATGGAGCGGCTGACCGACGCGGTCTGCTACGCAGCCTAACGGCTAAAGTCGAGCTGGAAGGAGAGTTCTCCGAAGTCCCCATCTCGGATGCTGCATACTCCCGTCCACTAGCCGCCCTTTATATGCCCAGCATTACTTCGCGTTGAAACCGACCACAACATCTAGCGGCGACGAATAAAGATAAGCTGCCGCGCATAAGGGTATGGTGCCCCGCCTCGCCAACCACCGCCAGCGTAAACTCGGGTGCATATCCACGGACTCGAGACCGACTACCCCCTTGAACACCCCCACAAGTGCCGACCGCCCCGGCATGGCCCCTCGCCTCGTTCTCGTCGGCTAGATGAGTGGTGTCAGGTTCATGGCCATAACTCCTTGATACGGTCCTGAGAGCGTCCCGACAAACGGTAGACGTAGCAGCTGTAGGTGTGCCGCGATTCTGGTAGCCGGCCCCACAAGTGCGATCGCCAGCGTCTGCCATAGGCGGAACTCGCGCTTGAGGCTCGCGAAAGCTATCTCCACCTGCTGTCTCTTGCCGCCGAAGGCCTGCTGCCGGAAGTTGTTAATCGGCGGTTCGCGCCGAAGAGGTAGACCAGGTTCTCTCGCGTCCCACCACCTGGCGACAAGGGTGCTTCTCCGGCTAGATTCAACACAGAGACTTCACGAAGTGGTCCGGGCTCAGAGGCTCTCCAGTGGCGCGCAGGACGGTGTCACGCCAGTTCTCTCGGGCGCCTGGGCCGAAGAAGGACTCGAGGAGGTAGCGGCCGGCGACCTCGTTCTCGTAGAAGGGGCCATGGGTTATGTGGGTCTCTAGGTAGTTCCTGAGCTGCGCGGCGATCAGGTTGCCGAGCACGTAGTTGTGGTAGTAGACGGGGGCGGTGGCCACGTGGATTTTGGCCGCCCAGTCCGGCTCGTCGCGCCCAGCCGGGCACGGAACGCCTTGCAGCCCCTCGACGAGGTCCCACCAGACGCGGTTCAGGTCCTCCCTGTTGGGGTCGGCGTAGAGCTCCTTCTCGAACCGGAACACCACAAGTGCCCACCGCGTGAAGACGAGCAGGTCCTCGTGCCGCCGCGCGGCGAGCCCTTCCGCGAGGTCTTCGTCCGGCACGCCGGCCACGGTCCCAAGCCAGCCGGGATCTTCGGCAAGAGAGCCCATCATCAAGGCGATAGCCTCGGTCGTGGCGATGTGGGAGACGTCGCGCAGGAGGTAGGGGAGTCCCGGGTTGATGTGCCGGTCGTAGACGGCGTGGCCGAACTCGTGGAGCATGGTGTTCATCCAGTAGGCGTCGGGCCTGCCGGCCCGCAGGTTCGCCAGCACCCGCACGTCGTATGGGTAGTCTCGCCCCACGGAGAGGCAGAAGGCGTGCTGGTTCTTGCCGGGCCGGGCGTACAGATCGCTCTTCGCCACGACACCCCGCACGTCGAGCCCTAAAGCGTCGTAGGTTTCGCACGTGAGGGCTTCGAGGTCCCTGTCCTCGAAAAAGCGGTCCGTGTTCAGGCTCCCGTCCTCCGGGGGTTCTTGGAAGAACGGGTCGGATAGGAGCCATGGCCCCACGGTATCGACCTCGAATTTCTTCCGGAGATCCCGGTCCAGGCACTCCTTTAGCTGCCGGAAGGGGGCTTCGGTGGCGGCTTGGAGGTCGGACATGAGCGCTTCGAGCTCCGCGACTGGCATCTCCTGCAGGTCGAGGGAGCGGTGGTAGTGGTCGGGGTAGCCGGCCTCCCTGGCGAGCCAGTTTCTGAGCCGGGCAAGCTCCCGGACGGTCCCCTCGACCTCGCGGCCGACGGTCTTGGAGGCCTCCCACGCCTCGCGCCTCACCGCCTCGTCGAGGGAGACGCGCAGGATGTCCCGCACCTCGTTCTCACCGAGCGTCCTGCCGCCGACCGTCCCCCGATGGTTGCCGTAGATCGCGTTGGCCTCGGCCTCCAGCTCCTCGATCCTGTCCAGTACCCCCGCGTCGCCCCGGCGGGCCGCGTACGTCCTGTAGAGAACCTCCACCTGTCGGCGCAAGAGGTCGTCGTCCATGGAGGCGCGTTGCTGAAACCAGCCCTCGACCGTCTCCTGCTCCCCCTCGTCAGCGAAGAGCTTGTTGTACTCCGTCCCGGCCCGGACGAGCTCCTTCTGCGCCTCCCCGGAGCCCGTCACCGCCAGGTCCCACCAGGCCTCGGCAACCCTCATTTCGACGGGGGCCACCCGTTCCTCGAAGCGGGAGATAAAGGATCGTATCTCGGTGTCGGGGGTCAGCGGCGGGCGACTTCGCGGCGGTTGCCGAGCCAGATCACGACGAGCAGCGTGACGATGCCGACGGTCGCGAACCGCAGCAGGCTCTCTGGCTGGTCCTGGCTGCCGACTACCAGCGCGGCGACGAAGACTAGGGCGAGCCCGGCCCACCCGGCGGCCTTGAAGGCCAGGTAGCCCGCGACGAGCCCGGCCAGGGTGTAGAGGATGAACATGAACGGGGCCAGCGCCGTGAGGAACAGGAAGACACCGGGACTGGCGCCGTTTGCCCACAGCCCGATCTGGCCCACCAGGATAAACGCGAGAAAGGCGCCCACGAAGCTCACGGCGCCGGATTTCATGGTGACGGGCTCAGGGTCGAAGCGGTGGGGCTCGTACCACCGCGCCTCGCTCACGTCGTAGCGCCCGCGGGTCCTCCGCCCGGAATCCCGCCCTGAATCCCTTCCGGAGTCTCTTCCGCCGCCGTCGGAGGGGCGCTCCTTCCTGCCGAAGCGGCCCTTGAAGCGCTCGCCCAGGGAAGGGCCGCCCGAGTCGCGGGTGCGGCGGCGCGAGGAGAGCTCGTCCTCGGGCTGGTCGAAGTCGAAGTTGAGGCCGGCGAGCTGGTCGGCGGCGTGTGCCAGGTCCAGGGCCTCGTCGTGCTCGCGGCGGCGGTCCGGGTCCGAGAGAACCGCGTGCGCCTCCTGCAACCGGGAAAACTCCACAGCACTTCCGCCGGGATGGTCCGGATGGACCTCCTTGGCGAGGTTGCGGTAGGCGTTCCGAATCTCTGCCTGCGAGGACTCGCGCCGGATGCCGAGAACCTCATAATAGTTGGTCGTCTCTGCCATCGTTTCCCTATTCTAACCCAAGCCCGCGTCCGTAGCCGCGTCCGCCAGAGCCTGCCGGATCTCCCCCAGGCACCACCCGTCCGCCTCCCGACCCGCAGCCTCCCCGAGTACCTCTTCCGAACCCCCGATCTCACCCAGGGCCCAGGCCGCGTGCCCCCGCACGAGCGCCGACGAATCCTCCCGCAAACACTCCTCCAGAGCCGGAACCGCCTTCTTCGATCTCAGGTTCCCCGCCGTCACGCAGCAGTTCCGCAACAGGCCGGCCCGTCCCGGCCGCGTGAGCGGCGTCCCGGCGAAGCGCTCCCCGAACTCCTCGTCCGTTCGGATCCCAAGCACCTCTTCTATCTCCAGGTACGGCCCGGTCCCGCTCTCTTCGGAGAACTCCGGCCAGCGGCTCTTCGTCGCCTTGGTCTTGTTGTAGGGGCAAACTTCCTGGCAGACGTCGCAACCGAAGGCCCAGTCGCCCACCTTCGGGCGTAGCTCGCGCGGGATCTCACCTACGTTCTCTATCGTGAGATACGAGATGCACAGCCTGGCGTCGACCACGCCGGGGGCCTTTATGGCGCCGGTCGGGCAACGGTCCATGCAGCGGGTGCAGCGCCCGCAAGTCCCCGCGCCCGGCTCGTCCGGTTCGAGGTCCAGGTCCACGATAAGGTCCGCGATAAAAAAGT
>JACDFX010000298.1 GCA_013815575.1 Rubrobacter sp. | reverse complement strand
ACCTCGTACATAACGTTCATCGCCTCCATGATAGAGCGGAAGGCTCCTGAAACGCCCCATAGAGCGAGCGCGATGGAGATGATCGCCCCGAAGGTGAAGGCGCTCCCGGCTTGGCTCTTGGTGAGCGGGACGAGTTGTTTTTCGATGAGCTGTACGGCCGGTTCTGAGAGCACACCCGAGAGGTAGTCGATCATGTCGTTGACCAGGCTCGTGGCGTTGAAGAGCCCGAGCAGCGAGAGCAGGAAGGTGAAGAACGGGAAGATGGCGAAGAGCGCCTTGTAGGTGAGGTTGCCGGCGAAGGCCATGACGTGGTCCTCGCCGACCTCCTTGAACGTCAGCTTGAAGAAGTCGACGAGCCCCAGCCGCTCCGTTCTGGGAATCGCGACCTCGTTGCCTCTCGCTTCCGCCTTCTCGACGATCTTCTTGCCTGGGATCTGCATGCCACCGTCCTCCCGCCACGCACGACAATACCCCCAGTTTACCCCCGGGAAGCGGGGATAGTAACCGGCGGTGGGACGAGGCCCCTACGCTTTGTTGTCGAGCGTCTCCAGCAGGGTCTTTCGGTTCTTGTTCTTCTTCTCGTAATCGCGAACGGCCCGGATCTCGTCCTTCGAGAGACCCTTAATCTTCTTCTCTACCTCCTCGACGCCGAGGTCGTCGTAGCCGTTGAGGGGCGGGGCCTGCGACCCCTTACGGGCCCTCTTGGCCCCGTCGGTGTTGGAGACGTACTGCTCGCCTTGCTTCGAGCCCTCGCGCTTCTTCTGCTCGGTCTGCTCCTTCTCCTCCTCGCTCATGTTCTCCCAGGCCTTCTTCGGGAGGTAACGCTTCGTCTCGCCGTCGTTCTTGCGGGCGTTGGCGTCGCCCTCCTTGGTCTGCCACTCCTCCTCGGTCCACTTTTCCAGGTTCTTCTGGGACTGGCCCTTCTCGCCTTTGTAGCCGCCGCCCTGCTTCTCGTACTCCCGGGTCAGGAGTTGCGACTTGCGGGCGCTCCACTGGCCCTCCTTGCCGCCCTTGTCCGAGGCTTTGATCTCCTCTTTTATCTTCTCCCTGAGCTCCGGATGGGTGTACTTCTCCTCATAGTCCTGCTTTGCCACGGCCCGTCTCCTCTTCGCCCTAGCCTGCAATTCTCCACACCAATGTTGCCTGGCAAAAAGGTCCGGGCCTGTCTGACGGTTCACGTAGGCCGGAAACTCTGGCGGGAGGCAGTGGCTTCTTCGACAAACCAGTACATAAACCCCGTGACGCAGGGGTTTTATCCTAGTGTCGTTGGGTCCTACTTGTCCTCTGGCCTGGGCGCCCCGGCCCGGACGCAGCCGGTGCAGTTGGCCTCTTTGGTGGTGGTTACCCAGTCCTCGTCGTCTATGGGCCTGCGGCAGTAGGTCTCCTTGAACCCGGGCTTGGCGACGTGGATCCTGCCGATGCCGTTGGCCTGTTTGATGTTCATACTTACTCCTATCGCAGCCTACGGGTCCAGTCTACCCCGGCAGGCCCACCTCGTTACGACCCGGCTCCCGCCCCGACCACGGCGTGGAGCGGGTCGGAGAACATCCGGCGCGGGCTCCGGTCGAGGCCGCGGACGTCGCGGAAATTGCCCGCCTCCTCCAGGTAGCCCTCGACGAGGCGGACGTGGCCGCGGTCGTCTAGCTGGTGCCAGACGGCGACCGCCTTCGTTGGGAAGCAGCGGTTCGAGAACGTGACGACCACCGGAGAGCCGGCCTTCAGGACCCTCCCGACCTCGCGCAAGACCTCGACCGGGCGCGTCAGGTAGTCGATTGAGACGCAGATGCCGCACCCGTCGAACTCCGCATCCCCGAACGGAAGTGCCGGGTTCTCGTTGAGGTTTTGGACGACGTAGGAATCTAGCCGCCCGTTGCGGCGCAATTCCGTTTCGTTCATCCCGAGCCCGACCACGCGGTTGTATTCGACCTCGGGCGGGAGGTGGCTGATCCAACTGCTCATAAGGTCCAGAACGACCCCGCCTGGCGGGAAGAGCTCCCTATAGAGTTGCGTAACGGCGGCTATCGCCCCGTCGTCTATGTGGGTGACGAGCCGGGGCGTCCTGTAGAACTCCTCGTCCGGCGTCTCGTCCATGCGTCCGAAAGCGTCCTCGGGCAAAGATGGCAACCGCGTCCTCCTCTGACGAACATCTTCTATTCTAAAGGTACTCGATGGGACGGCCTTTTCGTGTGATGGTGCCTACCGGGCGCGGCGGTTCTGCTGCTGTACAGTGTGGGCATGGACTGGCGGAACAGCGGCAGGCACTTCACGGTGGCGGTGTTCGTGGTGTCGGATAGGAAGGTACTCTTGCATTGGCACCGCAAGCTCGGGATGTGGCTGCCGCCGGGCGGGCACATCGAGCAGGACGAGTTGCCGGACGAGGCCGCCGTGCGCGAGGTGCTCGAGGAGACGGGCCTCGGCGTCGAGCTGGTGGGGGAGAGGCGTGAGGACGTGGAGGACCCGGTTCAGTTGCACCGGCCGGCCGGGGTTCAGTTGGAGGACATCGGGCCCGGGCACCAGCACATAGACCTGATCTACTTCGCCCGCCCGACCGGCCCCACGGACATCCGCGACGAGTTCTCGGCTGACAGGGTCGGCTGGTACGCCCCGGAAGACTGGGAGGGTATGACCGTCAACGCCGAGGTCCGCGGCTGGTGCAAACGGGCTCTGGCCTCCCTGTCCGGCGTCTAGGGGTCCGAGCAGTCGCGCTTGTAGCCGCAGTTGGGGCACACGAGCTTGCAGTGCAGCCCGTACATCTCCGTCCCACAAGCCTCGCACCGCTCCGTCGAAACCCCTCGCCCCGCTGCCGTCTGCTCCCGACGCGTGCCGCGAGGTGCGTGGACACGTTCAGGGCCCGGAATCGGCCGCCTCACGAGGGGCGTCCGCCGGTCCTGGTTGGGACCCGCAGGAACCTGCCCAGGTGGGTTGCGCTGAGGGTCTTGATCGCGCTGTAGGAGAGGACCCTCTGCGCCTGGCCCAACGAGCTGGCGAGGGCGCCGGTCAGGACCTGCAGGGTCGAGAGGTTCTGCTGCAGTCCGGCGATGCTTATAGGGAGCCGGGCGGAACGCTCCTGCAGTGCGGCCAGCCCCATCTCCAGCTCGCCCGTGCGCCGGGTCAGGCTCTCAACCTCCGACGCGAGGCCGTCCTGGAGCTCGATCCTGGCCCGCCGAAACCGCAGGTACGCGCCGAGCGCCACCACCGCGGCCACGAGCGCCAGCACGGCCCCGATACCGATAAAAACGAAAAGCAACAGGTACGTCACGGCCGCCACCGTACCACGCCAGAACGACACTTTACAAACCCTCCGGCGGTGATAGAATCGCCTCCACGACGCGGGGTGGAGCAGTCTGGTAGCTCGTCGGGCTCATAACCCGAAGGTCGTAGGTTCAAATCCTACCCCCGCTACTACAAGCCCCGGCAAACGCCGGGGCTTCCTCTTTATCTCGCCTATGCGTACGGCTCCGCGATGGGCTAGCATCGCATCCTTCACATGTTATGATACATCCGTTGTAAGGGGCGAAGGGTAGGTGGCGCACGTTGGGCCACCGGAATGGGGTGATCGTGGGCAAAGCATCTGCAGAGGGCCTGGAGCGCGTACTCCGCGGCGCGGTCGAGCAGGAGAACGGCGTGCCGGGTGTGGTCGCGATGGCGACGGATCGTGACGGGAACTTCTACGAGGGAGCCGCCGGGGAGCGCGAGCTTGGCGGGGGGGAGGCGATGACCACGGACACCGTGTTCGCCATCTTCTCTTGCACCAAGGCG
>JACDFX010000297.1 GCA_013815575.1 Rubrobacter sp. | reverse complement strand
CTCCCTCAAGATGCCCACGGCGTGTTCGCAGGCCTCCTCTACGGCCCGTTGGGCCTTCTCGACGTGGGCGACCTCCTCGGCCGTCTTCGCGCGGCGGAGGCCCTCGAAGAGCCTGCCGTCCGGGGTAAGCTTCAGGCCGCGGTCGCGCAGGGCGTCGGCGTGGGCGACGGCCAGGGTGGGGGGGACGTGCAGGGTGGAGGCCGGGACGCCGAGTCTCTCAAGCAGGTTCCGGATGGCGGCGGCGTAGGCTGCGGCACCGCTCTTGAGCTCGCGGGAGAGCTTGGGGATCTCCAGTTCCTCGTAGGAGAGTAGCTCGTCCACGGGGGCGTCCTTCTTCGCCCTACCGTACTCCAGGGAGGAGACCGCGAGGTACGTCTTGCCGGCTATGCGGAGGCAGATCACGTCGTCCGGCGCCAGGAAACCGGAGAGGTGGTAGGCGTAAGCGTCGTGCTCCGGGGCACCTATCACGAGCAGGTTTTGACCGTCGTCCGTCATGCTCTTCCTCTCGAAAAGAAGGTCTCCATAAGGCCAACCATTCTACTACCGCCCGGCAGAGACGCGTCCGACCACTCGTATATAATCGGCAACGAGATGCAGGAGAAGCGCGACATGCGAAGCCGGGTACAGGACGCCCTCGACAAGGTGCGCCCGGCCCTCAAAGCCGACGGCGGGGACGCCCGCATCGTCGCCTGCGACGAGGGGACCGGCACCGTCAGCATACAGATGCTCGGCGCCTGCAAGGGATGTCCCCTCTCCCAGTTGGACTTCGCCTACGCCATAGAGAGCCTGATCCGCCGCGAGGTCCCCGAGGTGCGCGAGATAGTAGCAGTGTAGTTTAGCTGATAGCTATCAGCCTTCAGCTATCAGCAAGTGCGTGCTAATCGTGGCGGAAACACGTCGAAGTGGGGTGCCGCGGTTCCCGCAGTCTCTCTAGCGTTTAGCGTGACGTCTAAAGCCTTTAAAGCTGATAGCTGACAGCTACTGTTGTTCCTGCCTCGATGCCCGCAGCGCACCGGGTGGTATCGCTTCGCGGGCTTCGGCGAGGGCGTCTATGGCCCTCTTGCGGGCGCGGCGGAGTTTCAGGCGTTGGAGGAGGGGGGCGTTGGGGAGGGCTTCGTTTACGAGGTGGGTCAGCGTGATCATGTCGTTGGCGCAGGTGCGGTAGCCGAGGGCGCACATCTCGACGCGGGTCTCGTTGGCCGGGAGTTCGGTTAGGGAGCGACGGATCTCACCCGCCCGCTCGGCTATGGAGCGGGAGAGGGCCTCGGGGGTCTCCGCGGCCGGGCGGCGGGGCCTGTGGCCCGTGATCGTCTCGGGCGAGAGGCGGCGCAGGCGGTGGGCCGGGCTGTCGAGCTCGCGGCGCACGACGAGCGCGATGCCGACGGTTAGCGGGACGAGGGGAAAGAGGACCCAGAGAGGGATACCGGGCCTGAGTTGGGCCAGCGCCACGAGGCCGACGACTTCTACGATCAGGACCAGTGCGACCCCGGCTTTGAATACCTCTCGCTCTAACATCCCTTTCGGCACCCTTCCGCCACCGTCGTTGCGAAGGACCCTAGTCTAAGTTTCGCGCGGCGGTTTGGCAAGAGCCTCTCCGGCGGGCGGTATAATCCTGCCCATGCAGAATCCCAAAGCCCCGGAGTTTAGACTGGATCTACCCCTCTCCAGCGCCCTCGCGACGATCCGGGCGGTGCTCTTCTCGCCACGAACATTCTTCTCGAACCTTCCGGCCGGGGGGCGTCTGAGGGAGCCGGTGCTCTTCGTGCTGCTCGTGGGAACGGTAACCGGCGTGCTCGGGGCGGTGGTTGCCCTGATCTCGAACGTCGTGACCGGGGGGATTGGGCCGGGCGACCTCCGGGCGGCGGTCGTGGAGGGTCTCCTTTTCGCGGTGCTCTCGCCGGTCGGCGTCGCGGTCGCGGCGGCCGTCTACCTGCTCTCGATCAGGGCGTTCGTCGGCAAGGTTGCGGACTTCCCGCAAGTTTACCGCCTACTGGCCTACGCCTTCTCCGCCTTCGCGCTCGCCTGGGTGCCGATAGCGGGGTCCATCGCCATCTCCTACGCCCTGCTGGTGCTGATGGGGATAGCCATCAAGGAGGTCTACGAGACGTCTTTCCTGACGGCCGTGATCACGGCCCTGGTCGGCTTCGTCCCCGTGGGCTCCGCCCTCGTGTGGGTCACGGCCGTGGCCCTGACTTCCTGACGAGCGCCTCGTACTCCCGCCGGTCCCGCTCCGCCCGGCGGCGCATCTCTTCCGGCACGAAACCGGGCCCTCTCCCGTAGCGTTCCACGAGTAACCTGGTGGAGATCTCCAGGTACGCCCGCCGCGTGGAGAGCTCCGCCGGTACGGTCATCTCCCTCGGAAAGACTCGGTAGGCCGAGTCCTCCCGCAAGCCCAGCGCCGGCGGTTGCACGCCGCGCTCTTTGCGGGAGGAGATCCTGCCTTCCCACCGTTCCCTGAGCGCCCGCAACTCCTTCGTGTCCGGCAGCACGCTCAACGGCCCGGCCTCGAACGGGTCCTCCGGCGCGAACCCGAACGACTCCTCGAAGAGCCGCGTGGATTTCCCAGCCCCCCGGCTCGACAGATACGCGTACTCGCTCCTGAGCAGAACGAGCTGGGCGTCGTAGTACGCGCCGAGCCCGTCCCGCGCCGGACGCGAAGCATCCAGCCCCTTACCGGCCAGCAGCCTTCGCACAACGCTGACCCGATTCCGCAGCCGCAGCCGCCCTCGCAGAAACATACCTCCGCCGCAGACCAGCCCCGCCGCCACCGGGATCACGGACGCGAAAGGCCCCGCCCACGCCGTCCCGAAAACCGGCGCCGAGAGCAATACGAGCGCCCCCGCCACGCAGACCACCGTAAGCCCGAGCTTCCAGGCCCGACGCCCCCCGCCCCCGGCCTCCGCGTACGCCCGCCCGAGCTCGTACCACAGCGCGGGCGCCTCTTCGCTAGAAGCATCGGGTGTGCGCCACTCCTGCACGCGCCCTATTCTACCCACCATGGATAAACAGAGTTCCAGCCTCGCCCGCGCCGCTACCAACGCCCTCAACCCGTTCGTCACTTTCACCGCGCTCTACGCCCTCGTAGCCTTCTCCGGCGCCGAGCCCGACGGCGCCGTTCTCTACGTTGCGCTCGAACTGCTGGCGGCGGCCGTCGTGGCCGGGTACGTGCTGCTCCTGCGGCGTCGCAGGCGGGTGGGCGACTTCTGGATCTCCACCCGCGCCGAACGTCTCGTCCCCACCCTGGTCCTCCTCTCCACCTTCGTTGGATTACTGGTCGCGCTCGCACTCTTCGACGCCCCGCGCGACCTCTTCCTCCTGACGCTCTCGATGGGCCTCGCCAGCGCCGCCGTCGCGGCCATCACCCTCTTCTGGAAGGCGAGTGCCCACTGCACCGTCGCCGGCCACGCTGCGGCTGCTGGCCTCCTTCTGCTCGGAACTCCGGGCGCCATCTTCGTGTTGGCGCTGCCGCTGGTCGTCTGGTCCCGCGTCACGCTCAGCGCGCACACCCTGGCGCAGACGCTCGCGGGGACGGCGGTGGGGGCCGTCTTTGCCTCCCTGTTCTTGGTGTGAAGCCCGCCGGAACCCTGGCCTGCGTTCTTGCCCTGACCCCGTCATGGCTGCTGACGGCGCCCATTTTGGCCGGCCTTCTCTTTCAGGGGTCCGGTCATGCTAAGCAGCGCTGGCACATCGAGCTTGCCGTCCGCCGTATCCTCGGCGACGTGCGTTGGTGCCTGTCTCGTCGTCTCTCGAAGCCCTGACC
>JACDFX010000296.1 GCA_013815575.1 Rubrobacter sp. | reverse complement strand
GGGAGAAGCGGTCGAGGCTGCCGCCGTCGGGCAGGTCCCGGGTGAGGTCGTGGCGCAGGACCGGACCTCCCGGCTCCTCGGCCAGCTCTTCGGGGGAGAAGGCCGAGACTTCTATGCCGAGCAGGCCGCCGGGCTCCAGGTGCTCTCGCGCGTTGAGGAGAAAGGCAAGCGCGGCGTCCGGGTTCGGAAGGCAGAGGAACGAGTTGAAGGCGCAGACGGCGAGGCCGTACCGTTTACCGGGCTTCGCCGCTCGCATGTCGCCGACGACCCATTCGACGGTTCCATCCTTCTCTCTACCCTCCTCGACCATCGCCCCAGATACTTCGACGGCGGTCACCCCCCGCCCGGCGGCGGCGAGGGGGACTGCGATGCGTCCGGTTCCGGCGCCCCACTCGACGACGGGTCCGGGTTCGCGTTCGGCGAGGGCGAGCCAGAAGGGCGCGTCGTGGTCGTGGACGTACTCGAGGTCGTAGAGGTCGGCTAGAGGGTCGTACTCTGGCAGGGTCGCTCCCTTCAGATTCCATGATAGCCTGCGGGTGGTGCGAAAGCCTTTCGAGGAGTATCGATGATAGAGGCCCTGGATCACGTCCAGGTGGCGATGCCCGCCGGCAGGGAAGACGTGGCGCGCGACTTCTACTCAGGCCTGCTCGGCCTGGAGGAGTTGGAGAAGCCCGTCGCGCTCGCCGGGAGGGGCGGCGCGTGGTTCGTCCTGCCGGACGGGCGGCAATTGCACCTCGGGGTGGAAGAGCCTTTCAACGCGAGCAGGAAGGCCCACCCGGCGTTCGTAGTCTCTTCTCTAGACGGAGTGGCGGGGGCGATGGAGGCCGCTGGCTTTGTGGTTCGGTGGGACGAGGAACTGGCGCCGCGGCGCAGGTTCTACGGGGAGGACCCATTCGGCAACAGGCTGGAGTTCCTGGAGGTGTAGATTTCGCGGGGTCGCGGCGGGATATAATGGGGGAGGTATCTAACGTGTGTGGAGGTCTTGGATGGGCGTAGTGACGATCATCTTGATAATCGTTGTGGTATTGCTCGTGGTGTTCGCGATCGTCACCTACAACGGGCTCGTGCGGCGCAAGAACGAGACCGAGGAGGCGTACCGACAGATAGACGTCCAGCTCAAGCGCCGGTACGACCTGATCCCCAACCTCCTCGAAGGCGTGAAAAAGTACTTCCGCCAGGAGCAGGAAGTGCTCAACCAGGTGACCCAGGCCCGCTCCCGCGCCATGCAACCCCAGGGCGTCGGGGAGCAGGCCCAGAGCGAGTCACGGTTGTCCGGGGCTATAGGGAACCTCTTCGCCGTGGCCGAGAACTATCCCGAGCTAAGATCCGACCGGGTGCTCGTGGATTTCCAGGAGGAGTTGTCTTCGACGGAGAACAAGATCTCCTTCGCCCGGCAGCACTACAACGACTCCGTCGGCTCGTACAACACGAAGATACAGAGCTTCCCGGCCGTCCTCTTCGCCAGGGCGATGGGCTTCACGGAGAAGGAGTACTTCGAGGCCCAGGGGCCCGAGCGGGAGTCCGTTACGGTCTCCTACGACTAGGGGAAAGATGGAAGGCGTCAACCAGGGGACCTTTCGGGACCGGATCGGCGTCAACCGGCGCAACAGCCTACTCCTGATCCTGGCCTTCTTCGTATTCGTGCTCGTGCTCGGCTACGTCATCGGCTACGCCTGGCTCGGCGACCCGAGGCGCGCCCTCTTCGGCCTCGTCCTCGCCCTGGTGGTCGGCACGATCGCCGGCTTCGTCGCCTATTTCGCCGGCGACAGTATGGTGCTCGCGGCATCCAGGGCGAAGGAGGTTCAGCACGGGGACGCCCCGCAGCTCTTCAACGTGGTCGAGGAGATGGCGATAGCCGGCGGCCTCCCGCTGCCGAAGGTCTACATCATCCAGGACACCGCTCCCAACGCCTTCGCCACGGGCCGAGACCCCGAGCACGCCTCCGTCGCCGTCACCAGCGGCCTGCTGCAGAAGCTCGACCGGGACGAACTTCAGGGTGTGATGGCCCACGAGATGGCCCACGTCGGCAACTTCGACATCCGCTACTCCATGCTCGTCGGCATCCTGGTTGGGACCACCGTCCTGATCTCCGACTTCTTCCTGCGCGGCCTGTGGTTCGGCGGCGGACGTAGCAGGGAGGGCGGCGGCTACGTCCAGATAATAATGATGGTCGTGGCGATACTCCTCGCCATCCTCGCCCCCCTCTTCGCCCGCCTCCTGCAACTCTCCATAAGCCGCCAGCGCGAGTACCTCGCCGACGCCACGGCCGTCCGCCTCACCCGCAACCCCGACGGCCTCGCCGACGCCCTGCAGAAGATAAGCGGTGATAGGGAGGTCCTCGAAGTCGCCAACCGGGCGACGGCGCACCTGTACATCGTCAACCCGGTCAAGAGCTTCGAGAAGCGGGCGAAGGGCCTCTTCTCCACCCACCCGCCGATAGGGGAGAGGATCGAGATCCTGCGCGCCATGGAGACCGGCGGCACGGTCGAAAGCGTCGGCTAGAGTAAGAAAAAGCTGACGGCTGAAAGCTGATAGCTAAAAGCGCGGTTGCCAACGGCAAACCGCTCGACGCAGGCGGGACCACGCGTTACAATACGCCCCGCTGTATTTTGCCGGATGGTGTAACGGCAGCACGAGTGACTCTGAATCACTTAGTTCAGGTTCGAATCCTGGTCCGGCAGCTTCTCGAAGACCCGTTTCGCGGGGGTTCCTCCCCTGGATTCCTTACCTTTTAGGAGCCTGCCGCCTTTATCCTGCTTATCTCGGCCTGCAGGGCCGAGCAGAGGTGCCCAGCGCTTTCTTGACGTAAGATCTTCTCCGACAGACCGGGCCACAGTGACGAACGTTCGAAGTCAAGTGCATGCGCTGGAAGCACAGCTCACCACCGAAGAGCGGGAGAATTTGAGAAAGCTCAGACGCGAGGCGGGGGTTAGCGGGGAGTGGACAGGCGGGGGCCCAACGGGAAGACCAGTACCCTCACCCGAGCCTGTGGCCCACGCCTACACAGACGGGGCCTCCATGGGCTCCCGAGGCCCCGGGGGCTACGGGGTCGTCGTGACCTGGGGTGGCAGGACCGAGGAGGTCAGCGGCGGCGAACGGGACACCACGAACCAGCGGATGGAGGTGACCGCCGCGTGCGTCGCCCTGGAGATGATAGATGAGGGGCACGTCGTGACCGTCTACTCCGACTCGTCCTACCTCGTCAACTGTATGAGGAGGGGCTGGCACGAGACGTGGCGGGATAACGGGTGGCTCAACAACCTTGGGGAGCCGGTGGCGAACAGGGACCTGTGGGAGAGGCTCCTGGGGGCGGTGCGGCGCCACAGGGAGGTGCGGTGGAGGAAGGTCAAAGGGCACCAGAAGGGCGGAGGCCCGCACAAGGCCGGGAACGACCGGGCAGACGAACTCGCCGTGTTCGCGAAAAAGGAGGCCGGCGATGACCGGAGAAACGGCTCAGTGCTTCCACGGAGAGCGTAGGACCCCCAGACTCGCCGGTAAGCGGGGGCGTCGGATGCCAATGATCGTCCGGGACGGAAGCATGGTTGCCGGACCACTCCGAGAACAGAGAAGGCCACGCAAGGCTTTCGCCGCCCGACGGCGGAACGTACTATATAAAGGGTGCGTGAAGTCGATACCAGGCTGCCGAATGGACGGCGAGGTGGGAAAACTGGGAGGCCGGGGGTGAACGTGGCCGTCTGCCACGGGCGGCCGCACGGGCTTGCGAAGCGGAGCATTGAGTGATCGGGGCGGTGGCGGTAGGACTCTT
>JACDFX010000295.1 GCA_013815575.1 Rubrobacter sp. | reverse complement strand
GTCCGCCGCAGCGATTCCGCTTGGTACTCGCGGGCGGCGTTGGCCGGCGGACACTCGTCGAGAACCATCGCGACGTCAGCGCCCAGGTCTTCCTGGACCTTCGTCGTAAGCTCCGGCGTAAACTCGTGCAGAGAACCGTCGTAGACTGAGGCGAACCGCACGCCGCCCTCGGAGATACTGCGCGTCTTCGCCAGCGAGAACACCTGAAATCCCCCGGAGTCCGTGAGCATCGGTCCCTCCCAACCGGAGAAGGCGTGCAAACCGCCGGCCTCGCGAACGAGGTCCGCCCCGGGCCGCAGGTAGAGGTGGTAGGTGTTGCCGAGCACGACGCCGGCCCCGGCCCCGCGCAGGTCAGACGGCGTCAGCCCCTTGACAGTCCCCTTGGTGCCGACGGGCATGAACGCGGGCGTCTCGACGGGGCCGTGCGGGGTATCGAGCACGCCGGCACGGGCCTCGCCGTCGCGGGCGACGACTTCGATGGAGACCGGAGAACCTATAGGTTCCTACCGCCGTTCAGGATCAGCATGGCGTCCCCGAAGGAGTAGAAGCGATACCGCTCCTCCACCGCGACCCGGTAAGCCTCTCGTACGAGCTCCGTCCCCCCGAAACTCATCACCATCGCCAGCAGCGTGGACCTCGGCAGGTGGAAGTTGGTCAGCAGCGCGTCCACCACGCGCCACCGGTAGCCAGGGTAGACGAAGAGCCGCGACTCCCCCGCCCGCTCGCCCGTCGTCGCCCACGTCTCGAGCGTCCTGGCAACGGTCGTCCCCGCCGCGAGCACCCGCCCCGCCCCCTCGATCGTGGCCGCTGCCCCTTCGGGCACCCTGTAACGCTCGCCGTGCATCTCGTGTTCATCCAGCCTTTGCGTCCTTACGGGCAGGAAGGTCCCGGTTCCGACGTGCAGGGTCACGCGTGGGATCCCGGCCCCCGCCGCACGCGACCTCTCTAGCACGCTCTCCGTAAAGTGAAAACCCGCGGTCGGGGCCGCCGCCGACCCGGCCTCCCTGGCGTAGACGGTCTGGTATCTGGCCTCCGCCTCCGGCGTCGCTTCGATGTAAGGCGGCAGCGGCATCCGGCCGCTCCTCTGCAGCAGGCCGACGACGTCGCTGGCGGAGACGGACCAGTATCCGGCGCCGAGGTCTTCGACGAGCCGCACCTCGGTGCCGTCTGCGACAAGTTCCAGGCCGGGCTTGAGGCGTTTGCTCGGGCGGGCGAGCACCTCCCAGGCGTTGTCCCGTTCTGGGCCGAGATCGCGGAGAAAGAGCAGCTCGACGACGCCGCCCGTCGGCTTGCGGGCCTCCAGTCGCGCCGGCAGGACCTTCGTCTCGTTCAGGACGAGGGCGTCGCCGGGGCGCAGAAAGGTCGGGAGATCGCGGAATACGCGGTGGTCTATCGTCCGGCGGGCCGCGTCCAGCACCATCAGGCGCGAGGAGTCGCGGGGGTCGGCCGGGCGCTGGGCGATCAAGGCCTCGGGGAGCGAGTAGTCGAGTTCGGAGGTGAGCAAACTACCGGCGCAGCAACACGTTCAGGACGACGGTGCCGACGATGGAGAGCAGGATCATGAGCCCTATCGGGAAGTAGACCGTAAAGTTTCCCCGCCTGAAGACGAGGTCCCCGGGCAGCCGATCCAGGCCGATACGCCCGAGCAGCAGGAACAGCCCGCCGAGCACCAGCAAAACCAGTGCCCCGCCAATGAGCAGCTTGCCTAGACCCTCGAAACCCATGCTCACATTCTATTGGACGCGAGTACTTTCTCCAAAGTCGCGGTGTCCCCTTGTGCCGAGGGTCACGTTTCGAGTATTCTTCATGCCATATTTGTAAGGTCACCGGGTCAAGTCGGTGGGTAGCGCGGTTCATGTTTGCAAGGTGCTGGCGAATGAGGGGGGCAAGTCCGGGTTAGAGAGGTTACCAGGCTGCGCGAGGCCGCGACCCCGGCGCAAAGTTACGTCGAACGCTCCTGAGGGAGCTCGAGAATGCGGGAGAGAACATTGCGTAGAAGATTTTGGCTCTGTGTCGTGACCCTAGCCGCGCTAATGGTGGCGCTGGCCGGGGTGGCCCTGGCCCATCCCGAGCACGACGGCGGGACAGACGCGGAGGACGGCGCCCACGACCTCCACCAGCACGGCGAAGGGTCCGGCCACCTTCCGGCCACCAGCGAGAACGTCGACGTGGTATCCAAGCTGAGGCTCGACAATGTCGTGCCGGAGAAGATCGCGGACGTGGGCGTCCACAAGGGCTACGCTTATCTGGCCGCCTGGGGCTCGGTCACCTGCGATAACAACGGCGTCCACGTCGTGGACATCCGCGACGCGGCGAACCCGAAAGAGGTCAAGTTTATCCGGTCCAAGCCGGGCAGCTACCCGGGCGAGGGCATCCAGACCGTCAACATCACGACCCCGAAGTTCAGCGGCGACATCCTGGTCAGCAACAACGAGAAGTGCAACGAGCACACCGGCTACGGCGGCGTCAACCTCTACGACGTCACGCGGCCGACCAGGGCCCTCACCCTCTTCGAGGGCGCCGGCGACACCAACGGCGCCAACGGCGTCAAGCGCAAGAGCGCCAACTCCATCCACAGCGCGTTCGCCTGGGATGCTGGAAGCAAGGCCTACGTCGCCATCGTGGACAATGTCGAGACCACCGACGTGGACATCCTCGACATCACCGATCCGCGCGCTCCGAGGCAGATCGCTGACATCGACCTTGCCCAGAGATTCCCCCAGATCCTCCAGTCCGCGCCGGATAACCTCAACGAGGTCTTTCTCCACGACATGGTCGTCAAGAAGATAGACGGCCGGCAGGTCATGATGGCGTCGTACTGGGACGGCGGGTACGTGGCCCTGGACGTGGACGACCCGGCGAACCCGGAGTACATCGGCGACTCCGATTTCACCAACCCCGACCCCGAGCTGCTCCAGCAGACCGGCAAGATAGAGAGGCCCGAAGGCAACGCCCACCAGGCCGAGTTCACCCTCGACAACCGCTACGTCCTGGCCTCCGACGAGGACTTCTCGCCGAACGGCACAGAGCTCTTCACGGACGACACCCCTGACCCGGTCGCGGTCTCTCAGGGTAGCGGCACTGACCAGCTCCAGGACGGCGAGACGCTCGAAGGCCAGGCGGTTTACGTCGGCCGCGCCTGCGCCGGAGACACCGCAGTCCCGGCCGCGCCCTCCGACGGTGGCGCCTACGTCGCCGTGGCGACCCGCGGCTCGTGCGCCTTCACCGAGAAGGTGGCCAATATCGAGCAGGCCGGCGGCTACGCGGGCGCCGTGATCGTCAACCGCGAGGGCGCCTGCGACGGGTTCGGCATGAGCGTGGACGGCGGCATCCCGGCGGTCTCGCTCGACCGGCGGAGCGGCTTCGGCCTCTTCGACCAGGAGGCGCAATACGACGACGCGGCCTGCCGCGCGGGCACCGATACCCTCGAAGGCAGCCTTATACCCGGCGTCAACGTCGGCGACCGGGGCGACGCCGTCACCGTCAGGGCCTTCTTCGACGGCTGGGGCTACGTCCACCTCTACCAGAACCAGGCCGGCAAGATGACCGAGCTCGACACCTACGCTATCCCCGAGGCCATGGACCCGGCTAAGTCCACCGGCTCCGGCGACCTCTCGGTCCACGAAGTGGCGACCTCCCAGCAGGACGCCAACCTGGCGTACTTCTCCTACTACTCTGGCGGCTTCCGGGTGGTCAACATCTCGGGCGGCCAACTGGAAGAAGTGGGCCGCTTTATAGACGAGGGCGGCAGCAACTTCTGGGGCGTCCAGAC
>JACDFX010000294.1 GCA_013815575.1 Rubrobacter sp. | reverse complement strand
CGAGAAGAAGGCCGCCAACTACCTGGGGTTGATCAAGGTGGCCTGCATCTTGCTCTGGTATCGGCGTCGGCATCGTCTAACCCTTTTGAGATAGTTAGTAAGACGAATCTATGTGACGGTGGTGGGCTACGAGGAACATGAAGGCGCCGTAGAGCATGAAGCCAACGGCCATCGCGCCGAGCATGTGGGAGCCGAGGGGTTGCTGCTGGAGGGTCTCGAGCGCGCCGCCGAGGCCGCGGGTCTCTTGCGGGTCGGACTGGTAGGCGGCCAGGAGCAAGAAGGCCCCGGCCGCGCCGAGGGCGAGGGCCCTGGCGGCGGTGCCTACGCGGCCCACGAGCATCGTCGAGAATTGTTCTACGCCGTCCATCTGGTGCAGCTTCAGTTCGTCCCGGAACCTCGCCGTGTAGGCCGCGTGGAGCTGGTAGAGGCCGACGCAGATCACGCCAAGGCCAACCACCGCCACCAGTATCCTGCCGACTGGCGGCTGGTAGGCCATGGCGCTCACCGCCATGGCGTCTTCAGAGCTGTCTTCCGCCCCGAAAACGGACTGGGCGGCGGTGAAGGCAAGGATGCCGTGTATGGCGCCGCTGCCCACGTAGCAGACGCGGCGCACGACGCCGTGGGCGTCTGAGCCCCTGTCGTCCGGGTCCATCACGCCCTGCACGACCTTCCAGGCCGCGTACCCGAAGAGCCCGGCCGAGAGAACCACGAGCAAGAACCCCCCGAAGGGCTGCGTTCCGATGCTCTGCATGGCGCCGTCTGGGCTCGCGGTCTTGCCGCCGACCAGCCCGAGCGCCTCCAGCATCGCCAGGAGGCCGATGGTCGCGTACACGACGCCCTTCGCCACGTAGCCGAACCGGGCCACGGCGTCCACCCAGGGGCGCGCGTGCCTGGCCGCCACCTCGACGTTGCCCTCGATCCCTTCGGCCGGCGGGCCCGCTCGCGCCAAGAATACTCCTATCTGGGCGGCCCGCTTCGCGAACCGCGCCTTCAGCTATCAGATCTCTCTTCGATGGGACGCTCCCGGTCCCGCGCGAACTTTACACCCGAAGGGGTATCCCTGTCGGGACCGGCATCCGGTCTACGGGTATATTCGGGGGATGATCGAGTACACGGACTCGCCCGACGGCATCGGTCCCGACGACCTGCGCGGAGGGTTCTTCGGGGGCTGGCCGGACCCGCCTTCCCCAAAGACGCACCTGCGGTTGCTCGCGGAGAGCGATGCCGTCGTGCTCGCCCTCGAAGAATCCGGCGCCGTGGTCGGGTTCGTCACCGCCATCACGGACGGTGTCTTGTGCGCTTACATCCCTTTGCTGGAGGTGCTGCCGGCGTACCGGGGTGGGGGGATCGGGCGCGGGCTCGTGCGGCGTATGCTCTCGAAGCTAGATGACCTATACATGGTGGACTTGCTGTGCGACCCCGGGCTGAGGCCGTTCTACGCCTCCGTGGGCATGGGCCCCGCGACCGGCATGATGGTGCGCAGATACACCAATCAGGCGGGCAGGAAGCCACCCGGCGCGATATATTGAGCCCATGAGGGTCGCGCTCGCGCAGATCAATACGACCGTAGGAGACGTGTGGGGCAACGTCGAGAAGATGACGGGCGCCCTGGAACGCGCCGTGGACGCCGGCGCCGACCTCGTCGCCTTCCCGGAGCTTACCGTCACGGGCTACCCGCCCGAGGATCTGCTGATGCGCCCGAGCTTTATCCAGGAGAACCTGGAGGGTCTGGCGGAGTTCGCGAGGGCCGTGCCCGAGGGTATCGTCTGCGCGGCGGGCTTCGTCGACCTGAACGGCGACCTCTTCAACTCCTGCGCCGTCGTCTCCGGCGGGGAGGTCTTGCACAAGTACCACAAGCGCTACCTGCCGAACTACGGTGTATTCGACGAGAACCGCTACTTCCGTGAGGGTTCGGGGGCACCGATGCTCCAGACGGACGGCTCGCTCGTCGGGATCAGCGTCTGCGAAGACATCTGGTATCCGGGAGGCCCCGCCCGCGAGCAGGCCCTCGCCGGCGCGAGCGTGCTGCTGAATATCTCCGCCTCCCCCTACCACCGTCAGAAGGGCGCGTTCAGGGAGCGGATGCTTGGCGTCCGGGCGTCGGATTACGGGTGCTACGTGGTCTTCTGCAACCTGGTCGGCGGCCAGGACGAGCTCGTCTTCGACGGGCACTCGGTGGTCTTCGACCCGGAGGGACGCCTCGTGGCCCGGGCAAAGCAGTTCGAGGAGGACCTGCTCGTCGTGGATCTCCACCCGTCCGAGTCCCTGATACAGCGCCTCCACGACCCCCGTCCCCGCAAGGAGAACCCGGAGCGGAAGCCCGAGATCGTACCCATCCCGGACGGACGGCCAGCGGCGACGAAAAGCGCCTCGCGGCCGCGGGTGGAGCAGTACCCGTCGGAGGAGGGCGAGGTGCTCGAGGCTCTCGTCCTCGGCCTGCGCGACTATTTCCGCAAGAACGGCTTCTCGCGCGCCGTGCTCGGCCTCTCCGGGGGCATAGACTCCTCCCTCGCGGCGGCGGTCGCGGTAAAGGCCCTCGGACCCGAGAACGTCACCGGCGTCCTCATGCCGAGCCGCTACACCTCAGACCTCTCGAACACCGACGCGGTGGCGCTCGCCAAAAATTTCGGCATGGATACCCAGACCGTCCCTATAGGCCCCGCCTTCGACGCCTACCGGGAGATGCTGCGAGACGCCTTCAAGGGGCTGCCCGAAGACGTGACGGAGGAGAACCTGCAGAGCCGCATCCGGGGGAACATCCTGATGGCGCTCTCGAACAAGTTCGGCTGGATCGTACTCTCCACCGGCAACAAGAGCGAGATGAGCGTCGGCTACTCGACCCTCTACGGAGACTCGGCCGGCGGTTTCGCCGTCATAAAAGACGTCCCGAAGAACCTCGTCTACCGGGTCTCACACGAGGTCAACAGGGTGGAGGGGCGCGAGATGATCCCGGCGTCCGTCCTGGATAAGGAGCCCTCCGCCGAGCTGCGCGACGACCAGCGCGACACGGATTCCCTGCCCCCCTACGAAGTCCTCGACCCGATCCTGGAGGCGTACATCGAAGAAGACAAAGGCGTGGCCGAGATCGTGGCCTCCGGCTTCGACGAGGACGACGTCAGGCGCATCGTGGGCCTCGTGGACCGGGCCGAATACAAACGCCGCCAGGCCCCGACTGGCATCAAGGTAACCGGCCGCGCCTTTGGCCGCGACCGTCGCATGCCCATCACCAACCGCTTCTCCGAACGCCAGACGTAAGAGGGACCCGTAGGGGCGGTTCGCGAACCGCCCGCGCGAATCGCGCCCCACGCCTCAGGCGACGTCCCGCCTGCGGAAGATCAGGGCTGACAGCAGGACGAAGACGATGGTGTACGCTGCCACGACGAGCGCGGCCTGGCCCGCGCTCGCCGGCAGGCCGGGCCCGCTGCCGGCGCCGCCTGGCATGAAGGAGTTCGCCAGAAAGATCGAGTTCTGGCCGGGTAGGAAACTTCCCGCGTCCCGAAAACTTTCGTTTGGGATCGGCAGGCTGAGGATAAGGAGCTCGAGGACCAGCAGGTAGACCAGGCCGAGCCCGACCGCGAGGGCGGTGCTCCTGAAAAGGGTGGCGAGGAACGCCCCGAGGGCCGCCCAGAGGGAGAGGATCAGGACCCCCACACCGAGCGCCCGGACGAACTCGCCCGGCGGGGGCCAGTCCACGGGGCTCTCCTGGAGGCTGGCTACCGCGTAGCTGGCGGCGGCGCTGGCGGCCAGGATCAGGACCGCGAACACCGCGAGGATGACGATGAGGG
>JACDFX010000293.1 GCA_013815575.1 Rubrobacter sp. | reverse complement strand
GGGTTTTCAAGAGAATTCATGGAGGCCAAAAGATTGCGCGCCCGCTCGAACGCGCGAAGGGCGCTCATATAGTCGGCGAGCCGCAGATGGGTCTCTCCGATATTGCCCAGGGACTTGAGCTGAGCAAGGGGCAAATCCGCCGCCTCAAAGATGGTAGCGGAGGTTTCGTGAGCTTTCAGTGCTTCGGTACCCCGACCGAGAGCCGAGAGTACGGCGCCTCGGTTATCGAGAACCTCACCGACGCGCTCGATCATGCCGAGCGTGTCGTAAAGCTTCTCGGCCCGCTCGTACGCTTCCAGGGCTTCGTCGTAGCGTCCCATGTACTCCAGGCAACCGCCACGGTTCTGGTGTACGAGCGCCCTCAACAGATTGGACTGCTGCTCCGTCGGCCTCACGTCGAGATACCCTCTGCCATCCAGGGTGTCCAGAACGACCTCGCCTAGACGGAGCGTTTCTTCGTAACGCCCCAACTCCAGGAGCGCGACCATCTTCCCAACGTTCGTACGCAAAGCCTCCAGATTCATTCCGAGGGCGGCGTACTCTTCATGGGCGGCCCTCACAAGGCGCAGCTTTGTCTCGAAGTCCCCGTTTATCTCATACACCTGAGACAAGATGTAAGTTGCCCGTGGAGCAGTAGCCCGCGCATCCGCCGCGTCCGCCAGCCCAATGCAGAGCTCGGTTATCCACCGCGCTTTACTCGGATCGTTGTTCAACGACCTGTCTGCTAGATCGAGGAGCCGGTCAAGCCCGTTAACGTCGAGAAGGTCATTGATGCGCAGAAACTCTGCCTGCTGCTCTCGCGTCTGAAGGGAGAGCAGTTCGTCTACGAGGCCTGGTTCGATCCCATCATTTGTCGGCATGCCCCCATTCTACGCACCGAGCTCGACGGGGGAGATGAGGATCTCGACCTGTTCGCTACTCACCAGGATCTGGTACTCACCAGGCGGTACGCTCTCGAAGGCGAACTCGCCGAGCTCGTCTGTTGCGGTGGTGCCGACCTCTTCGGTGCCGCGCAGGATCTGGACCCCGAAAGCCTCCGGCTCCTCGTCGTCGTTGGGGAAGATCTGCCCATCCAGGTTGAGCATCCCGTTCTCGGGACGCCGCCTGACGTTGAGCGCGATGTCGGCCGTCTCGGTTGTGTAAATGAGCTGGCCCCCGGCCCCCCCGGCCGAACGCACGGCGGCGGGCTGCAACCTGCCCCCGAAGGAGAGCGTTGCGGTCAAGCGCTTCAAGGACCCCGGCTGCCGACGGCCCCTGGCGTAAGCCTCAAAGGCTTTCGCCAGTTCGGCCCGCTGGCCGGCTGGGGGGTCGTCGAGGACGACGTCCCTGGTAGCCTGGAAGAACGCCCTGAGCCACCCGGCGTCGGCGCGGGTGGCCTCGTCGGCCCCTTCGAGGCGCTCTTCGATGGTTCGGGCTTCCTCTTCGGGGAGGCGTCCCTCGGCCCAGTCAGCGAGGTATTCGGGGTTTAGTTCTCTCTCTGACACCTTTTCCGCCTCCCGCGCTGACGCCTCCGCGTCTTATTGGCCATCCCCCACTGGTAATGATGTGCCGGAAGGATAGCGGGAAAATACGCCGGGGGGCAAGATCTTCCGGGGGTTGACCTTAGCGCTCTCCGAGGACCATCCTGAGGCGCTGCAGGCAGCGGGCGCGGGTCGGGCCGATGCTGCCGACGGGCATGTTGAGTCTTTCGGAGATCTCAGCGTAGGAAGGCTCGACTTCGTCGAGGTAGAGGGCCTTCAGAAGCTTCTGGCAGGGCTCGCTCATCTTCGAGAGTCCCCCATCCAGCCAGTCGATCGTCTCCCAGCGCTCGGAGGGCTTCTCGTTGCCGTGCAGCCAGGGGGTGTCGGCGAGGTCCTCCTCCTTACCGATGCCCTCGCGGCGGCCCCTCTCCATCATGCGCCAGGTGTGGCGGCGGGCGACGGTAGCGAGCCAGGCCTTCACGTTGCTCTCTCCGGTAAGGGAATCAAGGCTCTGGATCAGGATGGTAAACGTGAGCTGCGAGACGTCGGCGGCGTCCTCGCGCGAGAGCCCGTAGGAGCGCGGGATGGAGAATACGAGCCGCTCGTACTTCGCCACCAGCCGGTCCCACGCCCGCGCCTGGCCCTTCTTGCAGGCCAGGATCAAGTCTCTATCGATCCCCCTCACACCGCCCATCATAATGCACGAACCCCACGATAACCGCCCGAAACCGCCCGCGCGGCCTCCCCATTAGAACCTTCTAACCAGCCCCTAACTGGCCTCTAACGTTCCCGATCTAACATCCACAGACGAGAGAAGATTACCCGTCCGACCCGACCCTCCGGCGGTAGGACCCGAACACCGGAGAGGAGAGCGTTGCGCCCGTTCCGTCCGACGGCCCTAGTCCTGGCAGCCGCGCTCCTCTCGGTATCTTTTTTTCTCTCCTCCGGCTGCCTTCCGCCAGGCCAGGCGGCGCACGACGAGACGACCCCCCGGATGGAGGACCAACGACCCGCGGGGACCACCTCGCAGGGTGATACGACGGGGGAGAGTTCGAGAGGCAAGACCCTCACGGCCTCCATCCCGGCTCGGTTCGGGTCGGCTACTCGGAAGAGAAGGTGGACGGACTAATGCTGATCCGGGCGGCGTACCTGACCAGAGAGAGACCGGACGAAGTGCGCGGGTTCTACCGCAGGGTGTTCCGGGCGGGGGGATGGCAGGTGGCGAACGTGGAGTACACGGGCGACGTCTGGCACTTTCTGGTCCTGCGTGGGGGCCGGGAGGCCGGGGTGGAGGTCCTGCCGCGCGGAGAGAGTTCGGAGGTAAAGATCGAGATCAGCGGGCCGGCCGGTGGCGCTCAGGAGTCCGGGGCATCAGCGGGCGGTTCGAAGCGGTAGCCGGCGCCGCGGACGGTCTGGATCACGGACGGCTCGCCGCGACGGTCGAGCTTGCTCCTCAGATACCGGACGTAGACGTCCACGACGTTCGAGCCAGGGTCGAAAGAGTAATCCCAGACGGACGAGAGGATTTGCTGGCGGCTCAACACCTGCCCCGGGTGGCGCATGAAGTACTCCAGCAGGGCGAACTCGCGGCTGGAGAGGTCGATCTGCTTGCCCCCCCGGTTGACGCGCCGGGAGCGGAGGTCCACGCCAAGATCCCCGAGATCCATCTTCGAGGACCAGGGCTGGTCCGAGCGGCGGGTGAGCGCGCGCATCCGGGCCAGGAGTTCCTCGAGGTCGAACGGCTTCGTGAGGTAGTCGTCAGCCCCGCCGTCCAGGGCGTCCACCTTGTGGCGCATCTCGTCGCGGGCGGTGAGCATCAGGACGGGAAGTCCGGGACGGCGCAGCCGGATGCGCTGGAGGGCCTGCTGGCCGTCGAGGCGGGGCAGCATGATGTCCAGAAGGACCATCTCGACGTGGTCTTCGGAGGCCAGGCGCACGCCCTCCTCGCCGTCCGCGGCCGTCAGGGTGCTGTGGCCGTGGGCGGCCAGGCCGCGCTCCAGGAACCGCACGATGGCGGGGTCGTCTTCTACTATAAGGACCAGCATATCGCCCGCAAGTATAATCCAGGGGCGCCTTGAAACGTAAGGAGGCGTCGGAGAGGTCGTGGAAGGCGGGGGTTGTTGTGGGTTGGATCAGGGGGGCGCGCGCGGAGCCGTGGCGGGTGACCATGGGGGCCGTCGGCGGCCTGCTGGTCGCGATCATAGCCGCCGGCCTCATAGGCCTCTGGCAGACTCAGAGCATCGAACGCGTCGCCGACGAGGCGTTCGGCTACGTGGATCTTGAAGACGAGGGCGACGACGTCCGCGCCGCAATCCTGGACGTCCGCCATTTTCACCGCAAC
>JACDFX010000292.1 GCA_013815575.1 Rubrobacter sp. | reverse complement strand
CTGGCCGCAGCCCGCCGCGACGAGGAACGTAAGCGCGAGCATCGCCAGCGCGACAGCAGAGTTCGCCCGTGAGACCAAAATTCCGTCCTCTCCAACGCCGGACCACCGCGGCCCGACGGAGATATCGTCGTAATGACAATCGTTTGCAATAACTACAAGTGGAGGGTAATCTACGGCGCTGTGGCGCGTCAAGTAATGGGTGGGTGTTTTGTGAGCTGGATCAAGGGATTCGCGTGAGCAGGGTGCTTGTAACGGGCGCGGCTGGCTTTATCGGGTCGCACCTGGTGGACCGGCTGCTCGCCGACGGCCGCGAAGTGATCGGTGTGGACGCCTTTACCGGCTACTACTCCCGCCAAACCAAGGAACGCAACATCGAATGGGCTCGGCAGCACGACGGGTTCCGGTTGGTGGAGGGGGATCTCCTGGACCTCGACCTTGACGGCCTTCTGGACGGCGTCGGGCACGTCGCGCATCTGGCCGCGGAGCCCGGGGTGCGCCGGAGCTGGGGCCGAAACTTTCCCCGGTATCTGGCCCGCAACGTGGTTACCACCGAACGTCTGCTCGAGGCGGTGGGCAAGGCCGGAGAGACGAAGGTCGTCTACGCCTCTTCCTCCTCCGTCTACGGGTCGGACCCCGGGCATCCTGTGGACGAAGGGCACGGGCGTTGCCCGGCCTCACCGTACGCGCTCTCCAAGCTCGCCGCCGAGGAGGTCGTGGGCCTTTATGGACGGGAGCGGGGGGTGGCGGGGACCGTGCTCCGGTACTTTACGGTCTACGGGCCGCGCCAGCGGCCGGAGATGGCCCTCTCGCGCTTTCTCTTCTGCGCGTTACGGGGGCGGCCGGTGGACGTGTTCGGCGACGGGGGGCAGCGGCGGGACATGACCTTCATCTCCGACGCGGTCGAGGCGACCGTGGCGGCGCTGGAGGCACCGGTCGGGGTGTACAACGTCGGGGGCGGGACGCGGGCGACGGTGGACGACATGATCCTGGCCGTCAAGAAGGTGACCGGTGCCTCCTTCGAGGTCCGCTACGGCCCCAAGGCTGAGGGCGACGTCCAATCCACCTGGGCCGACTCCGGGCGCGCCGAACGTGTGCTCGGCTACAGGCCCCGCGTCGGCCTCGAAGAGGGGGTGGCGGCGCAGGCGGAGTGGGCCGCCCGGGCGCTCGTCGCCGCCCCGGCCTGAAGGGCGCCGTGCTTCAAGGGCTCCTGATCCTGGCCGCCCTCTACCTCCCAGGCCACTTCCTCGGCCCCCGACTCGCCCACAAGGACGACGGCCTCGCGGAACTCCTCCTGCTCCGCCTCTCGGCTTCCCTGGCCCTTGCCGCCCCCCTGCTGACGCTCCTCGCCACCGCCGGATGGTTCACCGCCCCCGCTATCATCGGGGGCCTCGCGCTCCTGGCCGTAGGGACCTTTTTCCTCGGGCGTGGACCCGGCGGGGCCGGACGATTCATCGCCTGGGACCTCGGGGCGCTTGCGCTCGTGGCGGGGGGCTTCGGGCTCTACTGTCGGCCAGCGGAGTACGTCCTCAACAGCCGGGACCCGGGGGTTTACTTTCTCTTTGCAGACAAGCTGGCGCGAACCGGGGCGCTGCTGCACCGGGACCCGCTGGTCGGGGCCGTCGCTTCGTTTCACCCGTTTCTCGAAGGAAGGAAATACCCGGGGTTCTACGTGTACGGACAGGATCTGATCGTGCCCCAGTTCTTCCCCGGCCCGTTCGCCTTTCTCGGCCTTGGGGACCTGGTCGGAGGAACCTGGGGAAACCTGCTGGTCGTACCCGTCATGGGCGCCCTGGCCGTCGGCGTCGCCTACGCCCTCGGCAGCGAGCTCTTCGGCCGGTGGGCCGGGCTCCTCGGCGCGGCTCTTCTGGGCATGAGCTACACCCAGGTCTGGTGGGCCCGCCACCCGTCGAGCGAGGTGATGACCGCGCTCCTGGTTCTCGCCGGCCTGTGGTTCGCCGTGCGGTTCGTGCGTGGCGCCGGGCCGCTTACGGGTGTCTTCGCCGGGCTCCTGCTCGGGGGCGTGATGCTCATCCGGGTGGACGCCTTCCTCGCCGCCGCCGCGATCCCCGTTCTCTTCGGCCTCGACCTTCTCGCCCGCCGGCCTCTCGGGCGCTGGCTCTACCCTGGCGTACCGCTCGTAGTCTTCGCCGGCCTCACGCTCCTCTACCTGAATACCCTCGGGTCGCGCTACCTCTACGTCATCTACACCGAGCACGGCCTGAAAGAGGCTATAGCTCTCGCCCCATACGCGGTACCCTTCTTTCTCGTCGCGGTCATCGCCTTCCTGTACGTGAGGCGGCGGTGGGGGGCGGAAATCGGTTCGTACCTGGAGGCCCGGAGCGGGTGGATCCCGCTCGTTGGCGCCGGTGGTCTGGCCGTCGTGGCGCTCTGGGCCTACTTCGTGGTGCCCGTTCCGTGGGATACGTTGCCGGACGGGTCGCGGGATTTCGACGCATACAGGTCCCAGATCCTCATCCGCCTCGTCCTGTTCGTGACGCCGCCTGTCGCGGTCCTGGGCCTCGTCGGGTTCGTGTTGGCGGCCAGAAGGATGGACGCCGGACGCGCCTTGCTCTTTGGGGCGTTTCTCGCGTTCGGGGCGCTGTACGCGGTGATACCCAACGTCGCCCCGGACCTGCCGTGGGCGACCCGGCGTTTCGTGCCGGTGGCCTTCCCGATCCTCGCCCTCCTCGCCGCCCACGCGACCGTCGAGATCGGGCACGGGCTCTCCCGCCTCCTGAACCGGCGGGCCGGCGTCGTCGTCTCCACCGCCGTGGCGGCTCTGGCACTGTCGTGGACTTTCTACGCCACGCTTCCAATCCTGACCTTCCAGGAGTTGGACGGGGCCGTCGCCGCCTTCGACAGGGTCGAGGAGAAGATACCGTCAGCCCAGGTCGTCTACATGGAGATGCCCGAAGGCTACGACATCACCGCCTCAACCTTCGAGTACCTCTACGACCGTCCCATCCTGCCCTACGACCGCACCCGCTTCGTCCGAGAGGTGGACGAGCTCGACGGGGCCGAGCTTCTCGACGACGCGGTGTACGTCACCACCGACGGCGGCCCGGCGCCGCTTCTCGCTGACTGGAACTTCCGGGAGGTGGCGACGGCAAAGCTCGACCTCCCACGCCTCGCCGCCGTAGAGAAAGAACTGCCCACGGTGAAGGAGTCGCTCCGTCTGGACTACCGCGTCTTTCGGGTGGAGAGGGAGCGTTGAGGTTCCAGACGCCGGTGGGGTCGCGTGCCCGGACCGAAGGCGACCTTGCCGGGTCCGCGGCGTCAGATCCGGCCGAAGAGACCTTCTCCGACGTAGCCGCCCTCTTTTGCCCCGGGCGGGCAGGCGAACAGGGCGCTGGCGGTGTGACGGATGTACTCGTTGAGGCGGTCGTTGGCGGCGAGGCGTTGTTGCAGCGGCACGAACTGCTTGCGCGGGTCGCGCTGAAAAGAGATAAAGAAGAGTCCCGCGTCCAGCTGGCCGCGCTCTGCGTCGAAGCCGTCGGTAAAAGAGTAGCCGCGGCGTAGGATCTTCTCCCCCTCGCTCTGGCGGGCGAGCCGGACGTGGGCGTCCTCCGCGATCAGGGGCTCCCCGCTTTCGTCTTTCGCCCCGAGGTCCACGGGGTCGAACTCGTCTTTCTTCCCGATCGGGGCGCCGCTGTATTTGTGTCGCCCGATGCTCGTCTCCTGCTCGCCCAAAGAGACGCGGTCCCAGACCTCGATGAGCATCCTGATCCTGCGCGCCACGAGGTAGCTCCCGCCCGCCATCCACGGCATCCCCTCCCCCCCGGGCACCCAGACGTGCCGGTCC